>JBCCMA010000053.1:0-21208 GCA_039026595.1 Pseudomonadota bacterium | reverse complement strand
GCGCGACCGTGGCGCTGACCGCCATCAGCACGCCAAGACCGAACAGAAACGCGGTGGCCCAGACGGCGTTGCCCACGCTGACGGCGGCGAGGTCCTCGGCGCCCAGCCGCCCGGCCATGACCACATCCAGCAGGGAGGTCATCGAGATCGCCAGATTATTGATGATCAATGGGAGCGCGAGTGCGATCAGTCGCCGCGCCTCGTTTATCGTCTCGAAAGGACCTGCGCTGACGGGATTGCGCGTGGCCATGGCAGCGTGACCGTGGACAAACAATGGCCGCGCACTCTAGCACCCGCGCCGCAGCGGCGGCGAGTGGTTTACACTAAACGCCCTGCCTGTGTTCGACCGAGTCGTGCGCCAACCCACAACCAGTCAGCGGCAACATGCCCGGAGGTAAGACCGTCACCCCGTGTGACGTCCCGTGATGGATAGCTTCAACAATGCACTGTCCGCGATCAATGCGATCCTGTGGCACAACTACGTTCTGTTCGCCATTGTCCTGGTGGGCCTCGTGTTCACACTGTGGACAGGCTTCTGCCAGTTCCGATCCCTCACCCACGGCTTTGCGGTGGTCCGCGGCAAGTACGACGACCCGAACGATCCTGGCGCGATCAGCCATTTTCAGGCGCTGTCTGCCGCGCTATCGGCCACGGTTGGGCTCGGCAACATTGGCGGCGTGGCGCTGGCCATCGCGCTGGGCGGCCCGGGCGCCGTGTTCTGGATGTGGGTGATCGGACTGATCGGCATGGCCATCAAGTTCACGGAAGTCACATTGTCCATGCTCTACCGCAACACCGACGATCCCGATAACCCGCACGGCGGCCCCATGTGGGTGGCCGCACAGGGTCTGGCGCGCCGCAGCCCGTCGCTGGCTGGTCTTGGCCGGGCGATCGGCGTGGTCTTCTGCGTCACGCTTCTGATCTCAACCACCACCGGCGGCAACATGTTCCAGGCATGGAATGTGGCCGAAATCACTCGCACCTATTTCGGTGTTCCCGGCATCGTCAGCGGGGTTGTTCTCGCCACACTCGTCGGTCTTGTCATCATCGGGGGCATTAAGCGCATCGGCCGTGTGGCCGGCACGCTGGTGCCGTTCATGGTGGCCATGTACCTGATCGCAGGAACCTACGTGCTGTTTGTGAACGCTGATCAGATTCCCGCCATGTTCGGCATGATTTTCCGGCACGCGTTCTCACCGACCGAGGCGGCCGGCGCGTTCATGGGCGGCACGGTCGGGTTCGCCATCCTGGTGGGCCTCAAGCGCGCGCTGTTCTCGAACGAGGCAGGTCAGGGCAGCTCGCCGATTGCCCACTCGGCGGCCAAAACCGACGAGCCGGTTCGCGAAGGCGTCGTTGCCGGGCTCGAACCGTTCATCGACACCATCGTGGTCTGCACCTTCACCGCACTGGTCATCCTGAGTTCCGGTGTCTGGAACCGGGGCGCCGAGGTCATGCTGCCCGACGTCCCGCGCGTCGTGCCGGTTGAGCTTGGACAGTGGACCGTTCCCGACACCGCGCTACCGGCACGCGAGCGCGGCGACTGGATCGACGGTAACCAAGTGTTCATGATTTTTGAGGGCGACATGAACGCGAACACCGGCAACCGCCGCCAGCGGATTGCGGGCACCATTTTCACCGAGAGCAATCGCAAGCTTGTGCGTTTCGACACCGTTGCAAGCGACACGCGCCCGGTGCTGAACGACCTGGGCATTTACGCCAGCTACGTCGGCGCTTCGCTCACCGCGCGTGCGTTCGACACGGCGGCCGACGGACTCGGCAAATATCTGGTCACCATCGCGTCGTGGCTGTTTGCGCTGTCCACGATGATCTCGTGGAGCTACTACGGTGAGCAGGGCATGGTGTTTCTTGCCGGCAAGAAGGCCGTACTGCCGTACAAGTTTGCGTTTTTGTTGCTGGCGGTGATCGCGACCACGGGGTTCCTGCGCACAGATACCGAGCTCGACAACTTCACCGGCTTTGGCAACGCGGTCATGTTGTTCGCCAACATCCCGATCTGCTGTTTGTTCGGGTATCAGGCCGTGCGCGCGTACAAGGACTACTTCGCCCGCCTCAAAAGCGGCGCTCTCGACCGAAATGAGCCCGCCCCCACGCTGGACGAGCTCCTCGGCGACAAGACCTGATGTCAGCTGTCCGCGCTGTCCCCGGCCAGCGCCCTGGCGTAGCCGGGGCGCGCGAGGCAGCGGTCGGCGTACGCGGACAGCACGCTCGCCGACTCGGGTAGCAGGCCGAACATACGCAGGAACACCGCGCTCGAACCGAGCATCACGTCCGCGGCTGAGAAGCCGGAGTCCAACACCCATTCGCGTTCGCGAAGGCGATCACCCCAGACGTCGAGCATGCTTGAAAATTGGGCCCAGCCGTTGCGGCCCGGGTTCGGGTCGACGCCACTAGCTTGTTCAGACATCGCGGGCTCCACAACCGTGGGCGTGAAGAACAGCCAGTAGAGAAAGGCGCCGCGCTCGGTGGCGTCTGCGGCGGGCGCAAGGCGCCCTGGTGCGAACCGATCCGCAAGATAAAGACACATGGCCGCTGAGTCAGCCATATGCACATCGCCGTCGGACAGCGCCGGCACCTTGCCAAGCGGGCTGGCGATCTCGAACTCGGCCGGGCGTTTGATGGTCCGGTCGTGGATATTGATCGGCACAATCTCGTAGTCCACGCCCGCCTCCTCAGCCATCCAGATCAGACGCGATGCGCGGGTTTGGGGGGTCCAGTAGATTTTCACAGTCGAGCTCCGGATCGTTCTTGATTGCTCTCCAATATTGCCCGCGGCGGCGCACAACACAAAGCAGCGACGATTCGCTACACTCCACCGCGCGACCACAAGTGATAAAGAGGAAGTGCCATGTCTGACGCCGCCGCCGACGCGGGGTTCGTCGCCCGCGCGCTCGCCACCGTTGAGCGTGTCGGGAACAAGCTGCCCGATCCCGCCGTTCTGTTTATTGCGCTTCTGTTTGTGGTGTGGGTGCTGTCCGCGCTGCTGGCTGGCGTGGATTTCGATGTGATCGATCCGCGCTCCGGCGAGGCACTGGTGATCAAGAACCAGCTCGCGGGCGCCGCCATGGCCACCTTCTTCACCAAGATGGTCAGCAATTTCTCGCACTTCCATCCGGTGGGCGTGGTGCTGGTGGCCATGCTTGGTATTGGTGTGGCGGAGCACACCGGCTTCATCAACGCAGCGCTTCGCGCCATGATGTCGGTAGCCGCAAAGTGGTTGCTCACGCCAATGATCATTCTGGTCGGCATCGTGAGTCACTCTGCGGTCGACGCCGGCTACGTCCTGGTCGTGCCCCTGGGCGGCGTGATCTTCTATGCCGCCGGGCGGCATCCGCTGGCCGGAATTGCGGCCGCCTTCGCCGGCGTATCCGGCGGGTTCTCGGCCAACTTTGTGCCCTCTTCACTCGATCCGATGCTGCAGGGCATCTCCCAGGCCGGGGCCCAGTTGCTCGATGCCAACGTCGTGCTGAACCCGCTCAACAACTACTTCTTCACCACGGCCTCGTCGATTCTCATCGTGTCACTCGGCTGGTTCATCACCGACAAGGTCGTGGAGCCACGGCTCAAGGACACCGAGCTGGACGGGGACCTCACTGATCTGCCGACCATGGACGCGCTGACACCGCGCGAGAAATCCGCGTTGCTCTACGCCTTCGGCTCGATGGTCGTCGCAACACTGCTGCTGGTCGTGACGGCCCTTCCCGCCACCTCCCCGTGGCGCAGCCCGGGCGGCGATCTGACCGTCTCGGCCGCGCCGCTGATGCAGTCGATCGTGCCACTCATTTTTTTGCTGTTTTTGTTGCCCGGGGTGGTCTACGGCATCGCGGCGGGCACGGTCAAAAGTTCGCGCGACATGATCGAGGGCATGAGCAAGGCGATGACGAGCATGGGCTACTACCTGGTCATCATGTTCTTCATCGCGCAGTTCATTTACGCGTTCGGCCAATCCAATCTGGGCGTATTGCTGGCGCTGAAAGGCGCGGCCGCACTTAAGGCGCTGGCGCTGCCCGGCGCCGTAACCATTAGCGGAATCGTGCTTTTGACCGGTTTCATCAACCTGTTTGTGGGATCGGCCTCGGCCAAATGGGCACTGCTTGCGCCCATCTTCATCCCCATGCTGATGCAGCTGGGCATTTCGCCCGACCTCGCTCAGGCGGCGTATCGCGTCGGCGATTCGAGCACCAACATCATCACACCGCTGATGCCGTACTTCCCGCTGGTCGTCGTGTTTTGTCAGCGCTACGTGAAGAACACGGGCATCGGGACGCTGACCGCGCTGATGCTGCCGTTCTCAGTAACGTTCCTGATCCTGTGGACGGCCTTCCTGCTGGGCTACTGGGCCCTCGGATTCCCGCTTGGCGTGCAGGCGACCTACGGTTATCCCGGCTGACCGAGTGCAGTCAGCTGCTTGAGTGACTCGCCAGGGCGCCTGGTCTTCTAGGCGCCCGGCCGCTCCCACGCCTCTTCGTCGTGCAGTGATTCGCTGTCGCGCTCGTCAGCCTTGAGCAGGTTGCGCAGTTCCTCGCGGTGCGCTCTGGCGCGCACGACATAGGATTCCCGGTCGGTCTCCCAGAGCTGGTAGAGATCGTCCATCGTCTGCTCGTCATGGCGACGGAATACCTGCGCCAGACGCTGGGCCTGGTACGCGCGATAGCCCAGACCCTTCAGCGCTTCCACGCCGAGCTCGAGGGCGGAGGAAAAAGTCTCGCGTCGTATCACCGAGCAGCCGAGCGATTTGAGCGTGTAAACGTGCTGGCGACCGACCGCACGCGCCAGAATCTGCAGGTGCGGGAAGTGCTTCTTGGCTTCGGTCACGATCGTATTGATCTCGTCGATGTTGTCGACGGCGACCACCAGTAACTTCGCACTCTCGGCGCCCGCGGTGTGCAACAAATCCATGCGGGTCGCATCGCCGTAGTACACCTTGAATCCGAAGCGCCGGGTCATCTCGACCTGACCGGGATCATGGTCGAGCAACGTCACGCCGAATCCGTTGGCGTGCAGCAGTCGGCCCACAATTTGTCCGAAACGCCCGTACCCCGCCACGATGACAGGATTGTCGTCCGTTTCGATCATCTCATCTGCCTTGGCATCTCCCTGACGTGCAGACTGGCGCGCCGCAAAGCGCGCATACGCGATCATCAGAAGCGGGGTCACAATCATGCTCACCGCGACAACGAGGGTCAGCAGACTGATCAGCTCATTCTCGAGAACCTGATAAGACCGCGCCGCCGAAAACAACACGAACGCGAACTCGCCGGCCTGACACAGGGCCACGGCGAACAGCAGGTTGTTTAACGGTTGCATTCCGAAACGTCGACCGAGTGCCCAGAGGACGGCGAACTTCAACAGCAACAACAACGTGGTCAGCATCAAGATGCGCCGCCACTCGGTGGCGAGCAGCCCAAGGTCCATCGTTGCGCCAACGGTGATAAAGAAAAGCCCGAGCAGCAGACCCTTGAACGGCTCGATGTTGGATTCCAGCTCATGCCGAAATTCGCTTTCGGCCAACACCACACCGCCCAGGAACGCACCGAGCGCGGGGGACACCCCCACCTGCTGCATCACAAAGCTGAGCGCCACCACGAGAAACAGCGCGGCCGCCGTGAACACTTCGGGAAGGCGGGCCTCGGCGATGAAACGAAATGCCGGGCGGGCGAGGAACCGGGCCGCGAGGACAAGACCCACCACAATGCCAATTAAAGACAGCGCCTGCAGATAGGCCGGCATCGACGCGCCGTGGCCTTGTTCGGCCACAGCCGACGCGAGTTCGCTCGAGGCGAGAAACGGCAATGCCGCCAGCATCGGAATCACCGCGATGTCCTGAAAGAGCAGGACCGAGAAGCTCGACTGGCCTGGGCTGGTTTTCAGCAAACCGCGCTCGGCCAGCGACTGCAGGACAATGGCCGTCGATGACAGCGACATGATCAACCCAACGGCGATCGCCGCGCTCAACGACAATCCGAGCAGATGCGACACGGCAGCGATCAGCACCGCCGACAGTCCGACCTGCAGGCCACCCAGCCCTAGAATCGACACGCGCATGTCCCACAGCCGCGAGGGCTGGAGTTCGAGACCCACGAGAAACAGCATCATGACGACGCCAAACTCGGCGAAGTGCAGCACCTCCTCCTGATCGCTGCCCACCAGCCCGAACACAAACGGACCAATCAGAATGCCGGCGATCAGATAGCCCAACACCGACCCAAGGCCAATCTTGCGCGCGACCGGCACCGACAAGACCGCCGCGGCAAGATAGGTTAGCGACTGTTGCAACAGACCAGGTTCGCCCATTCCGGGATCAGGCATCGGACTCCTCCTGTAGACGATCGAGTGACGCGTTCAGCGTGATATCGCCCTCAAAATCCCGCGCACGAAACGTCGGCCACTGCAGACGCTGCAACATCGCCGCATAACGCCGCGCAACGGTGTCGATCTGCCCCGCGGTCAGCGATCCGGTGTCCAGCGTGCACCACGGAGGCAGATAGTGCAGACCGCAATACCGGGCGGTAGCCGCGAAGGGCTGCATGATCGACGGAATTAACGACTGATCTTGCTCATCGACAAACTGCGTTTCGCTGCTGCCCGCCGTCCACGCCGTCACCAGCGTTCGCCCCGCAAGCCCCCGCGCGTGCCGCCCGTAGGCAAACCCGTGTTCGAACACGATATCGATCCACTCTTTCAAGAGCGCTGGCGCGCTGTACCAGTAGAGGGGAAACTGCAGGACCAACACATCGTGCTCTGTAATCAACGCCTGCTCGCGGGCTTTATCGATGTAGAAGTCCGGGTAGTGTTCGTAGAGGTCGTGCACCGTCACATTGGCGGTGTATCGGGCACGCGTCGCCATGGGGCGATTGCACCTTGATTTCTCGAGCGCGGGGTGCGCGAGAATCACGAGGACATTGCTTTGGTCAGTCATGGCCACCTTTACTGGCTGCGCAGTCGGATCGCGAGTCATGCAGATACACCGAGTAAAACACTCGCGCAAGCGCAGGTGCTATTCTCATGCCATGTTTGCCACCGTTGTTCTTGTGTTCTTCGGTTTGAGCTTCGGCGCCTTCGGTGTCTGGGCACTTGCCGCCCCGCAATCGCTCAGCCAACTGCTGCACTTCGGCCTCGAAACGCCCGGTGCCGTCACCGAGCTTCGTGCCTTTTACGGGGGCCTCGAACTCGGCCTGTGTGGTTTTCTGTTGGCCGCCGTGTTTTTCCGGCATCTCGTGCCGGGTGCGCTGATCGCGCTTGCCGCGATCGCGGGCGGCGTGGCGCTGGGACGCATCATCGGGATGGTGCTCGACGGGAGCACCTCCTCGCTGATGCTGGGCGTGCTCACATGGGAAATTGCCGGAGCCGTGCTCGGCGTCGCGGCCTATCTGACCCTTCCCGACGCAAACGTCTGATTTAAATAGTAATTATTTTTCTTCAACGCTTTCATGCGGGAAGCCCTTGACTCTCGGCGCACCTCATACATACTAGTCGGTATATACCTTTTGGTATGTTTCACTGCAGCAACCGGGCCAGGACAGCCCCCGACTGGAGCCACGGACCATGGTCAACCGACGTGACCCTGACAAGACGCGCGAGGCCCTTCTGGCCGCCGCCTTCGAAGAGATTTACGCGCAGGGCTTTCGCAGCGCGAGCATCGACAACATTCTGCGGCGTACCGGCGTAACCAAGGGCGCGCTGTATCACCATTTTCCGAACAAGAACGCGTTGGGCTACGCCGTCGTCGACGATGTGATCGCGCCGTGGGCGCGCGAGATGATGGCGCCGCTCGACGATCCGAACCTCGACCCGCTCGACACCCTGTTGCGTCTGGCGCAGGAACAACTCGCGGAAGACACCAAGGATTCGGTGGGCGGCTGCCCGGTGAACAACCTCGTCCATGAAATGTCCGGGCTCGACGACGGGTTTCGGACGCGGCTCGACGCGATCATGCTCGACTGGCGCGACAGCATTGCGCGGGCGCTAAGACGCGGACAGCAGGACGGCAGCGTTCGTCAGAACATCGATGCAGATGACGCGGCCGCGTTTTCGCTCGCGGCCTACGAGGGCTGTATCAGCATTGCGAAAAGTTCGCGTCACACCGATCTGTACGACGCCTGCGTGCGCGGTATGGCGGCCATCCTCGGCTCGCTGAGAGCGGACCCGGGCAACGCCAGCACCGCCGTCGCCTGAGGCTCGCCAAATGGCTCTCCGGACCCGGACTGACCGCCTGACGGTGCGTTATGCCGCTTGGGTGGTTCGACACCGGTGGCCTGTATTAGCGGGCTGCGCGGTGCTCGCGCTTGCCATGGCGGCCGGTCTGCCCCGCCTCGGATTTCACGACGATTACCGCGCGTATTTCGACAAGGGCAATCCTGAACTCGAACAACTAATCGAACTCCAGAACACCTATACGCGCAGCAATAACGTGCTGTTCGTGATCGATCCGGCCGACGGCACGGCCTTTGACCGAACCGCACTTAATGCGGTGGCCGAACTCACCGACGCCGCGTGGTCATTGCCCTTCGCCACACGCGTGGACTCGGTGGTGAACTTCCAACACATGAACGTCGACGGCGACGACATTGCCGTCGACGACCTTGTACCCGACGCCGCAACGCTCGACGAATACGAACGTGCAACGGCCCAGCGAATCGCTGTTGGCGAGAACGCGCTGGTGCATCGGATGATCTCGCCGAACGCGCACACCACGGCGGTCAACGTTCGCTTCACGCTGCCGGAAACCGACCCCAACGAAAACAGCATCATCGCGGCGGCGGTACGCGACCTGGCGGCGCAATACCGGACGCGTTACCCCGAACTGACCATCCGCCTCACCGGTTTGGTCATGCTCGACAACGCGTTTCTGGAAGCCAGCGAGTACGACATCATCACGCTGGTGCCGATCATGATCGTGGTGATTGTGGCGGTCATGCTGCTCCTGCTCCGCTCGTTTGCGGGCATGGTCTGCGCGATGACGATGGTCGTCCTGTCGGTCACCACCGGCGAGGGCATTGCTGGCTGGCTGGGCTTCAAACTGACGCCACCTTCAGCCGGTTCGTTTTCCATGATCATGACACTTGCCGTCGCCGACTCGGTGCACTTCCTCAACACGTTCTTTGCGCAGCGCCAGAACGGCGCGGGCAAAACCGACGCGATTATTGAAAGTCTGCGGGTCAACCTGCAGCCGGTGTTCCTGACATCGCTGACCACCGCCATCGGCTTTCTGGTCATGAATTTCGGCGACAGTCCGCCGTTTCGCGACCTTGGCAATATCACGGCGATCGGCGTGATGATGGCGTTCGTCTTTTCCGTCACGTTTCTGCCCGCCCTGATGAGCGTGATGCCGCTGCGCGTTCCGACCAGCCGCGACCGGATCACACCGGTCACCCGCGCCATCGGCGAGTTGGCAATCGCCCGCCGCCGCCCGTTACTGATACTGATTACCACCCTGGTGGTGGCGATCGGCGCCATGATCCCGCGCAATGAGCTCGATGATCAGTTCCTGACCTACTTCGCGCCGCGCGTTGATTTCCGCACGGCCACGGAATTCACGAGCGAGAACCTCACGGGGATTTATCAGCTGCATTACTCGCTGTGGTCAGGGCGCGACAGCGGCGTTTCAGACCCGGCGTTTCTGGCAAAAGTCGACGACCTGACCACATGGCTGCGCGAGCAGCCCGAAGTACTGCACGTGGCCACCATCACCGATGTTTTCAAACGGCTGAACAAGACGATGAACGGCGGCGATGAAGACGCTTACCGTCTCCCGCAGCAGTCTGATCTGGCCGCGCAGTACCTTTTGTTCTACGAGCTGTCGCTGCCGTTTGGTCTGGACCTGAACGACCAGATTTCGCAGGACAAGTCGGCCACACAGGTGGTCGCCACCATCAACAATATCTCATCCACGGAAGTTCGCGATCTGGCGAGTCGCGGGAATAACTGGTTGCATGAACGCTATCCGGAACTCAAGGGCGAAGCGGTTGGCGCCTCCCTGATGTTCGCCGAAGTCTCGCGTCGGACCATCCACAATATGCTCTACGGTACGTTTGTTGGCCTTGTGCTGATCTCCGCGCTGCTGATGGTCGCGCTGCGAGACGTTCGTCTGGGGCTGATCAGCGTGGCCCCCAATCTGCTGCCCGCCGGGATGGCGCTGGGCGTCTGGGGCTTTTTCGTTGGCGAAATCAACATGGCGGTGTCGGTGATTGTGGCTATGACGCTCGGCATCGTCGTCGACGATACCGTGCATTTCCTGAGCAAGTATCAACGCGCACGGCGCGAGCAGAACCTCGATCCCGTCGCCGCCGTTCGCTACGCCTTTCACACCGTCGCCGCCGCACTGGTGACCACGAGCGTGGTCCTGTCCTGCGGGTTCGCAGTACTGATGCTGTCCACGTTCCGCGTCAATTCGGTGACCGCGACACTGATTGTTGTGACGCTGTTTTTCGCCCTGCTGATCGATTTCCTCCTGTTACCCGCGCTGTTGATCTATCTGGACCGGCGCCGTGGTGAACACGCCACAACGGATGCCAGAACGACCCTTCAAACCCAAACCGGAAACCTGCTATGAACACCACCCAGATGAGCCGCTTCGACCAGGCGGTCGTCCGCTACGCACAGTGGATTGTGTCGCATCGATTACTCACGCTGATCATGGTGGCCATACTGCTTGTTGTATGCGTTTCGGGCGCCTCGCGGTTGCAGTTCAAGGACAACTACCGCGTGTACTTCGGACCGGACAACCCGCAGCTGCAGGCCTTCGAAGAAATCCAGAACGTCTACACCAAAGACGATGGCCTGATGTTCATCGTGACGCCTGAGAGCGGCAACGTCTTTGACACCGACACACTCAGCGCAATCAGCGCACTGACCGAACGCAGCTGGGAGCTGCCGTTTTCCATTCGCGTGGACTCAGTGACCAATTTCCAGCACACGACCGCCGACGGCGACGATTTGCTGGTCGAGGACCTGGTGTTTGATGCTGAATCGCTGGATGCGACTGAGTTGTCGGCGGCACGGGACGTGGCGCTCAACGAGCCCGCGCTTCGAGGCCGCCTGATCAACACCGACGCGTCGGTGACCGCCGTGAGCGTGCTGATGCAGTTACCCGAAATTCGCCTGGACGAGGTGGCCGAAGCGGTGGCGGCGGCGCGCGCGCTGCGCGAGGAGATCACCGGGCAATACCCGGGCGTGAACATCCGCCTTGCCGGCACCTCAATGATGAACAACGCGTTTGCGGAATCCGCGCGCACGGACATCGCCACGCTCGTGCCCGCCATGTACGCCATCATTCTGATCGGCATGATGCTGATCGTGCGCTGCGTATTCTCGGCGCTGGCCACGGCGCTGGTGGTCTTCGCGTCCATCATCGTGGCAATGGGCACCGCCGGCTATCTCGGCATATTTCTCTCGTCCCCCGTCGCGTCTGCGCCCACCGTGATCACCACACTCGCGGTGGCCGACAGCGTGCACATCATTGTCTCGATGTTCGCCGCGATGCGCGCCGGCATGAGCAAAAACGACGCGATCGTCGACGCGCTGAGAATCAACCTGCAGCCTGTTTTCCTTACCAGTGTGACAACCGCCATCGGCTTCCTGGTCATGAATTTTTCGGACTCGCCGCCGTTCCACGACCTCGGCAATGTGACCGCGGTCGGCATCATGGCGGGCTTTGTGCTGTCCATTTCGCTGCTGCCGGTGCTGTTGTCCCTGCTGCCTTGTCGCACAGGCAATACGCGTCAGCAGGGCCAGAAACGCCTCGCCGGTTTTGCCGACTGGGTAATCGATCGCCGGGGCCCGCTGATGTTGGTCGGTATCGTGGTAAGCGTCGGCATTCTGGCGCTCATCGCGCGCAATGAACTGAACGACAACTTTGTGCAGTACTTCAGTGAGGAACTGGAATTCCGACGGGATACGGACTACACCAACCAGAACCTGACCGGCACCATTCTGGTGAACTACTCGCTACCGGCCGGTCGCGACGGTGGCGTCAGCGATCCGGCGTATTTGCGCCAGGTAGACGCGTTTGCCAACTGGCTCCGTGAACAGGAACACGTCATGCACGTGAACACGGTTACCGACATCTTCAAACGCCTGAACAAGAACCTCCACGGCGACGACGAGGCGTATTACCGGTTGCCCGACGACAGCGCCCTCGCCGCGCAGTACCTCTTCCTGTACGAGCTCTCACTGCCCCAGGGGCTGGACCTGACCAACCAGATCAATCTGGACAAATCGGCCTCGCGCCTTGTGGCCACCGTCGAGACCATCACGAGCATGGAGCAGCGCGCGCTGGTAGAGCGCAGCGAACGCTGGCTTGAGGAAAACGCGCCATCGCTGGCCACAAAGGGTGTCGGCGTCGCGGTCATGTTCTCGTACATCAGCGAGCGCAACATCAACAGCATGATCAGCGGGTCGCTGCTCGGGCTGGTCCTGATTTCAGGCATTCTGATTCTCGCGCTTCGCAGCGTGAAAGTGGGGCTTTTGAGCCTTGTGCCCAATCTTCTGCCGATCGGCCTCACGTTTGGCATCTGGGGCCTGTTTGTCGGTCAGGTCAATATGGCTGCATCGGTGGTGTCCGGCATGGTCCTTGGCATCGTCGTGGATGACACCGTGCATTTCCTGAGCAAGTACCTGAGAGCCCGTCGCGAACGCGGGCTGGCTGCCGCCGACGCGGTGCGCTACGCGTTCTCGACCGTCGGGATGGCCCTGGTCATCACCACCGTGATTCTGGTGGCCGGCTTCCTTGTTCTGGCCCAGTCCAATTTCGCGATCAACTCAACGATGGCCGTACTGACCGCCATGGCGATCACGCTCGCGCTGATCGTCGACTTCCTGTTACTGCCGCCCCTGTTACTCAAATTTGACGGCGGCGAACCTGAATACGCTTCCGATTCCACTGCTTCTGACCAGGAGACTCAACATGTCCCGTCCCTCGCCTGACAAATTGAAGATGACCCGCACGCTGTCGGTTCTTTGTGCCGCGCTATGTTTTGCCGTGCCGGCCAGCGCGCAGACACCCGAGGAACGCGGGCTGGAAATCGCACTGGAAGCCGACCGCCGCGACGCGGGCTTTGGCGATACCAAAGTGGTCATGGAAATGACACTGCGCAACAAGAACGGCGACGAGCGCACCCGCCAGATGCGCAGCCAGTCGCTCGAAGTGGCCGATGACGGCGACAAGAGCCTGATCGTGTTTAACGACCCCGCCGATGTGAAAGGCACCGCGCTTCTCACCTTTTCGCACAAGGAAGGTCAGGACGACCAGTGGCTGTTCCTGCCGGCGCTCAAACGCGTTAAGCGCATCTCGTCGAGCAACAAAAGCGGGCCGTTTGTCGGCTCGGAGTTCGCCTACGAGGATCTTTCGTCGCAGGAAGTGGAGAAATACACCTACAAATATCTGCGTGACGAAGACGTCGACGGCGAAGCGTACTTTGTGGTCGAGCGCTACCCGGTCGACAAGAAATCCGGCTACACCCGGCAGGTGGCGTGGATCGATCAGATGCACTATCGATCCCACAAGGTCGAGTTTTACGACCGCAAGAAGAGCCTTCTGAAAACGCTGACATCCAGCGATTTCGAACGCTACCTCGACAAGCACTGGCGGCCGCTCCGGATGGAGATGGTCAATCATCAGACGGGCAAGAGCACCGTGCTGTCTTTCCGTGACTACGCGTTCAAGACCGGCCTTTCCGAGAAGGACTTCACGCGCAACAGTCTCCAGAAGGCGCGCTGACCATCATGCAGGCGAGGTGCGTATGGCTGATCCTGGTACTGGCGGCCCTGCCCGCCGGCGCCGGCGACTGGCGGGGAAAATTCGGCGTGGAGGCGCGGCTGTTCGCAAACGAGCCGTTGTTCGATACGCAGTTCGAGGAACAGGTCGCGTTTTCCATTGAGCCGGAATACTTCCACGAATGGGATGACGGCCGGCAACGCATCGTATTCGCGCCTTTTTTGCGCGTCGACCAGCGCGACAAGGAACGCACCCACAGCGACCTCAGGGAAGCCTACTGGCAGCTCAGCCTGAACAGTGCCGAGATTGCGGTGGGCCTGCGCCGCGTGTTCTGGGGCGTCACCGAATCGGTGCATCTGATTGACGTGATCAACCAGACGGATTTTGTCGAGAACATCGACGGCGAAGACAAGCTGGGCCAGCCGATGGTCAGCGTCCGCTGGCTCAACGACTGGGGCACTGTCGATCTGTTCATGCTGACCGGATTTCGCGAACGCACCTTCCCGGGCAACGCGGGCCGGCCGCGTCTGCCATTACCGATTGACCGCGGCGCCACGCGCTACGAAAGCTCGCGCGAAGACAAGCGCGTCGACGTAGCGCTGCGCTACAGCCATTACTTTGGCGACTTCGACATCGGACTGGCGCATTTCTCAGGCACGTTGCGCGAGCCACGCTTCGAGATTGGCCTGCAGCCGGGCATGGGCAACCAGATCACACCCAGCCTTTTTCTGATTCCCAACTACGACCGACTGGAGCAGACCAGCCTCGATCTGCAGGCCACCAAAGGCGCGATGCTCTGGAAGCTCGAACTGCTCTCGCGCCACAACTTCGACGGGCGGTCCACCGCGTTTGTCGCCGGTTTCGAGTACACGCTGAGCGGTGTGTTCGACTCCGCGGTCGACCTGGGCCTGATCGCCGAGTACGTGTTCGACGATCAGCCAATTACGCGCACCAGCTTCACCAACGATATCGCGCTGGGCGGCCGCGTGGCGTTTAACGACGTGCAGGACACCGAGCTCCTTACATTCGCATTGATCGACGCGGATACGCAGACGTCGCTGGTCTCTGTCGAGGGCAGCCGCCGATTCGGCCAATCGTGGCGACTGTCACTGGAAGGGCGACTCTTCCTGAACCCGGACCCGCAGGACTTCCTGTTCGGCCTGCGCGACGATGATTATGTTCAACTCACCCTCGAGCGCTTTTTCTGACGCAGACGGCGCGGGAACACGTTTCGATTCGTTTCAAACGCCCGATCCGGGCCGTCCTGCCCTTGGTGCACCGGGCCGCGGCCCGTACCATGGTATTGTTTCACGCGCCGCGCCCGCGCTCCCCCACCGTAGGCATCGTCATGGTCCGATTCATTAACGAACGCAATTACGCGCACGAGACGCCCAAGAGAATGGGCGTTCTGATCACCAATCTCGGCACGCCGGCCAGTCCGTCGCCGAAGGATGTGCGCAAGTACCTCGCCGAATTTCTCGGCGACGCCCGCGTGGTCGAAGTGCCACGTCTGGTGTGGATGGCCATTCTTCACGGTGTGGTCTTAAGGACACGCCCCAAGAAGTCGGCCGAAGCGTATCAGGAGGTCTGGGGCGAAGATGGCTCCCCGCTGCTCCAGATCGGGCTCAAACAGCGTGACGCGCTGCGCGAATCCCTGTCGACGTATCTGGACGACAGCGAGGTTCAGGTGGAACTGGCGATGCGTTACGGCGAGCCGTCCATCGGCAGCGTCCTTGAAAAAATGCGCCAGAACAATGTGAGGCGCCTCCTCGTCCTGCCGCTTTACCCGCAGTACTCGGCCACCACCACGGCGGCCACGATCGATGAAGTCACTCGTGTGCTGCGCACGTGGCGCTGGCTGCCCGAACTGCGCACCACCAATCAGTACCACGATGAGGACGGCTACATTGACGCGATCGCCGATAGCGTCCGACAGCACCGCGCAGAGAAAGGCGCGGGCGAGAAATTGCTGTTCTCGATGCACGGGATTCCCAAGCGCAACCTTTTGAGCGGCGATCCGTACCACTGCCAGTGCCACAAGACCGCGCGGCTTGTTGCCGACCGGCTCGGACTGCCAGATGACGCGTGGGCGCTGAGTTTTCAATCTCGGCTCGGCAAGGCCGAGTGGCTCAAACCCTATACCGACACTGTGCTCGAGGAATGGGCGGCCGAAGGCGTGAAGACCGTCGACGTGTTGTGTCCCGGATTCTCGGCAGATTGCCTCGAGACCCTCGAAGAGGTGGCAATGGAGTACGCCGAATTGTTCGAGGAAAAAGGCGGCAAAAGCCTGAACTATATTCCGGCTCTGAACGATCGGCCCGAACACATCGAGTTCCTGACCCAGTTTGTTCTGGACAAGCTGTCCGGCTGGCATCACATCAAGGACGACGCAGAGGCACTGGAAAACACGCGCGAGCGTGCGGTGGCCATGGGTGCCGAGCGCTGATGATCGGACGGCTGCTTGAGATCAGCCTGTCCTGCGACGACGTCCTAAAGACCGTCCGCACTTTCCAAGCGCTGGGATTCCGCGACATTCCCACCGGGGATGTGTGGCCACATCCCTATGCGGTCGTCAGCGATGGCCGTATTAACATCGGGCTGCACCGCTACAACTTCGATTCGCCGTCGCTGACGTTCGTGCAAAGCAACCTCAACCAATGGTCCGCCGCGTACCGGATTCAGGGCATTGAGTTGGCGTTCGAAAAGCTCTCTACCGAATCATTCAACGAACTGGGCTTCATCGACCCGGGCGGTCAGATGAGCGCAGTCCTCGAGTCCAGAACGTTCTCGCCGCCGCCATTTGTCGAACAGGATATTTCCGCACTGGGTCGGTTCGTCGGGTTTGCCCTGCCTGGCGGACTTGCGAACGAGAGCCGCGCGTTCTGGCGCAAACTGGGGCTGGACGATAACGACTACCTCCCCGCCGCCGACGCCCGCATTCGTTTCGACGGCGACCGAACACTGATCTGTCATTTTGAAGCCGACATGCAGTATCTGGCTGTGCACGTCGCGCGCAGCGGCAGCGCTGACGTGCGCATCGCCAACGATGAATCGTATGCCCGCGCCAATCTGGGCGGACTCGAAGTGCACGTGCGCGCCCTGGACAGCTAACGCGCCGCCGCGTTCGTTTCATGGCCATCGCGGAACGCACTTCGACGCAAGCCATCGCCGACACCCGCGCGTGGGTCGAGCGCATGGTGCTCGGTGAAGGCCTTTGTCCCTACGCCCGCGCCCCCTGGCACGCCGCTCTGGTACGACTCATCGAGAGCGACGCAACCACCGAGCAGGCGCTGGTCCATGACCTGGCATCCGAAATACAGCGTATGCAGGAACAAGGAGTCGGCACCACCCTGTTGATCCACCCGAAGGCCTTAAACGACTTCCCGGACTACATCGCGTTTCTGGACATCGCTGATGAAGTGCTGCGTCGTCTGGGGGCCGAGGGCGAACTGCAGATCGCGAGTTTCCACCCGGATTACTGCTTTGACGGTACGCCGGCCGAGGATGCGGCGAACTACACCAATCGATCGCCGTGGCCGATGTTGCATCTGCTGAGGGAGGCGGATGTTGCCGCCGCAGTTGCACGCTCAGCCGACGTTGGCAACGTGCCCGAGCGAAATATCCGACATCTGCGAGAACTGGGCCTGGCCGCCATCAGTGAGAAGCTGGCCGAGGCCAAGCGGGATCCATGACCGCGCGTTCGCGCAGCGCGACTGTTCCGAAGGCGCGCTGCTTGTGCCTTACGGCGCGCAAATATCGGTGACACCGCTCGGGCCGGGGGGCGCAAAGAACAGGCTACGCAGGCGCCCCAGATCAACCACGTTGATCACCCCGTCGCCGTTGAGGTCCGTCAACTCGGCGCCCGAGAAAAACGTGCTGCGCAACATGCCCAGATCGAGCACGTTGACGCGGGATGTTGAGTCGCGGACTATTCAACAGTTGGTACAGCAAGGGATCGGGCTGTATGACAAGGGACGTTACGACGAGGCCATTCAACAATTTCAGCGCGCCCTGGCTCTCGACCCGAACAGCGGGTTGGCCAATTACGAGCTGTCGCTCACGTACGACGCGCGGGGCGATCAACGTCGCTGCATCAGCACGGCGTCATCGGCCCGCGAGCGTCGACTGACGCCTGACCAATACATCGAATCGTATATCGAGGGCCTGTATACGCTGAAAGCGTCATGCCACTCAAAGTCTGATCAACCCGACCGCGCACTGGCCACTTTCCGGTCTGGCCTCGAACGATTTCCGAACAGCTACAGCCTGCATCTGAACGCCGCCGTCACCCTGCGCAACACCGGACAAAGTAATCAGGCACGCGACCATCTGGGTGAGGCCATCCGCTCGGCGCCACAGCAATCATCGCCCTACTTCATGCTCGGCGAAATCCTCAGGCAGGACCGTGCATCGCCGCACACCATGCTCTCTTACCTTTCCTTTCTGCTGCACGAATCGGGAACCCGCCGCAGCAAGATAGCCGCGGCGCGGCTGGTCAATCTGATGCATGCTCCCCGCGAGGGCGACCCCGCGCCCGTGGTGGTCGTGGGGATGGATGACAAACTCACCGCGGGTAATCAGGGCTTGCGGCTGGCCAGAGTCACGGCCCGGCTCACACGCGAGGCTGACGGAGAACTGACCGAGCCTATGGCGGACAATATCGCCAACGGTCTGAATATCTTTATCCGGTTTGCGGAGGCCAACGTCGAGTTCGACGCAAAGGTCATGCCCGCGGCCATCGCGCCGCTTCTGGCGAACTTAAGCCGAATCGTGGACGCCGGCGCGGCAGAGGCGCTGGGCTATTTCGCTGCGGCGGAAGCCGGTGTGCCCGGCGCGCGCGACTGGCTCGATGACAATCTGGAGCAGAGCGACGCCCTTTACAGACTGATGCCCAATCGCCGCTGATTCAGGTCGGGCCCAGATCGCTGTCCTCGGTTGTGCTCACAAGGTCACCGACCCGACGCGTAAGCTGCTCGTATTTGAATAGCGGGATCGTGAACACCCAACCCTCAGTGCGCGCGTTGATCGTCGCACTTTGAGCCGCCATGGCCTCAAGCATCGCTGCCGCCTTTTGCTCCGGCGTCGGCGGCACAGCCGTCGCGTCTTCGCCGTCGGCCTCATCGACGGGCAGTGTTGCCGGATCCACCGGCACGGCCGCCGCCTTTAACGACAGAAAATACTTCCCTTCACTCGCCGTCACCGTGGCACCGAGGGACAGACCGTCCGATGTCACAAACGTGGCCTCCGTTGACGGCGCATCCCCGGGCGCGAATTCCGATGCCGGCCGGACGTCTTCGAACTTGAGCTTGCTGAACACATCGGCAAGCGCGTTGGCGGCGGACGGAGAGGTCAGTTCGGCGTCCTCAGGCACATTCGCGACAGTGAAGTTGACTTCGCCGCGCGTGGCTTCAAACACCTCACCATCCGGATGCTCGATTCGAACAGACTGGATGCGCGCGGGTCGGATATCCACGATGTCCTTGACCAGCCACTGCGCGGGGTCCTGTTCCACACGCAGCCGCTTGTTAGTCGCCCACGACGTGGCCTCATCGGCTCGACGGACATACACAGAACCCGCGTTGCGCGCCGGCTTCCCGATGATGACGGCTGGTGCACCATCAAGCCCCTCAAGTAATACCTGCACGCCTCCGGCATCGTCCGCATCGATTGCCTGCACACCCAGCGCAGCGTAGTTCTCTTCGCGCGATGTTTTTTGCTCGAGCAGGCGTGCATCGCCCAGATCGATCAGCAAAGAACGGATTTTTGCGGTATCCGCCACGTAGCCGCCACGCTCATCAACGGTCCAGCGGTCGTCACCGCGGGACAGTGAGACCTTCACGCGGTCACCCGGACCCGTAATCACCAGCCGCGAAACCTCATTCAGGCCTTCGGCCAGGCCCGGCACGAGCGATTCTTCCGAAGCAAGCCGGGTATCCGGCGCGCGGTTCTGGGACACCAGATACGCGACCAGCGCCGCCAGTACGGCGCCTACAACCAATGAAAGCGGTCTGCCCTTCATCTCACTTTAACTCCGCTGTTCAGCCGCGCGCCGCGAGCGACGCACGCCCATATAAATGGCAAAAACAATCACAAGCGCCGGCACCGCCAGAATGTTGATCGCTTTCAGAGTAGCGCCAAGGCGTCGGATATCCCGGTCGAGGTCCGCGCGCACCGCACGCAGCTCCTTGCGGATCTGGACTTTCTGCTCCAGGAAGTTGTCGATCTCGGCACGTTGCGCGTCGCTCAGAATCAACGCGCCGCCGTCCTGCGACTCGCTCGACTGCAGCTCCGACAGCCGCGCCTCAGTCTGACGCAACTGCTCCTGCAGGCTTTCTTCTTTTTCGCGGAAACGCGCGTCCGCCTGACGGGTCAGCTCTTCCACCTTGTCGAAGGGCCGACGGAACGTCGCGCGGCCCCGGATGCTGATCAGATCCGCATTCCCCGTCAGATTATCCAGAGCGTTGAATACAAAGTCGCCGTTATTGGCAAACGCACTGGCCACACGCTGGCCGAAGAAATTCTGTACCTGCACCCACAAGCGGTCACTGAGCAGATCGACATCGGTGACCACAATGACGTTGATCGGCGCCTCGGACTGGGTGCGATGGCGATCCTCATCTCCCAGCACACGCTCCGCGAAGGCGCTGGTTACATCACCCTGAATGCGCGCCGCCATCGTCACCGTCTCGCCGTCCGGCGCAAACCCGTCGCGCAGTTCGTTGGGGTCTTGCAGGAAGGTGAGCTTCGAGATGTCCAGCAGAGCCGAATCGGCGCTGGAGGTGAGTAACGGTGTCAGCGTCACCGCGGCGTCATCGGTCAGCGACAGCGCGCCGGCATAGCCGATGTTCAATGTACCCAGATCGCCGGTTATCACATCGTCCGATGCCAGCGACAGCTCACCAAGCCCCAGATAGCCGATGTGCCTTACCGGGCCGCCGGGGCCACCGCCCAGTTGCAGCGCCAACTGGTCGTCCGCCACGAAACGACCTTTATCAAACACAAGACCCCAGGTTTCAAACAGGGCCTCAAGCGACGACGACCGCACCGCGCCAAACATCGCCGCGGGATTGTTCGGATCCTGTATCGGCGCATCAATCTCAGCAAACGGGTCCACGAAGATCAGCGCCCGACCGCCGCCCAGCACAAACTGGTCAATCGCATACACCGTCTCCTCCGGCAGCGACTTTGGGTGCACGACCATCAGGACGTCGACATCCTCGCTGACCTCGGTCATCGCCGTGTCCAGCATGCGCAAATCGAACAGCTGCTGAAGCTGGTCGGTGATCATCCATCCCGGCTCCTGGCGCCGCATCTGCGGGTTGAACTGCGCCGACATGGGCAGCGTGGAGATCAGTCCGACGACCGGTCGTGTGGGGTTGGACAACCAGTGAACGAACATGGCCACGTCGTATTACAGGAACGCTTACTTGTCGGGCGGGAAGAAAGGAATATCCACCAGCGTATCGATGGCGTTGG
>JBCCMA010000052.1:0-21262 GCA_039026595.1 Pseudomonadota bacterium | reverse complement strand
TCCTCAACGAGCGCCGCATGCCGACCGTCCGCCTCGCTCGCCCGGGCTTTCGCCCGCGCCCGGAACTGATGCAGATGATCAGCGATGGACTCCAGCCTCAGTTCGACCCGTTGCTTGAGCCGCGCGAGGTCGTCCGCCCCGTCGACGTCATTGCGCAGGTTGGCCACTTCCTCGGCCATGCGACTGTCCATTGACGCGGCATCGGACTGAAACGCATCGCGATCGTTCTGGTCGTCGTCCGCATAGCGCTCAAATTGCTCAAGTCGCTCCGTGACCTGCTGAAGAAAGGTCTGGAGTTCGCGATTCTGCAGGTCGGCGCCGACCAGCGTTGCGTCAAGCAAATTTGCGAGACCGGTAAGTGCAATGCCCGGATCGGCGGTCGCCCCCGTCAGCGCGGCCTGCACGTAGGCAGCCAGCCGTTCGGGCTCCTCGCCATGCACGCCGCTTGCCATCAGCCGATCGAGTACGGCCTGAACTGCCTTGACCAGACGGCTGCGCCTCGCGCTGTCGGTCTCGAGCAGCGCACGCACGTCACTGGCAACCTCGTGCAACACCGACGCGACGGCGCCGGCCTGATCCGCATCCAGCTTGGTCAGATGCGCTCGTTGTTGCTCGGCCGACAGAGGCAGGCTGGCAATGAAATCGGCGAGATCGGTGATGGGCGCGGACGTTGAGCCCCGCTCCTGATCCAGTACGGTCTGCGCAAGCGCGTCGAGTGACTGATTCAACTGCCCTATTGGTGCGCTGTCGCGCAGGATAGCCACCACGCGCTCAAGCTGCTCGTCCATCCGGCCACCGCGACCCATCGCTGCGATACCCAGCCTCGACGCCGCGCTGCGCAGCGCGGACTCAAGATCGCGCCAATCCGCTTCCTTGTTCTCCAGTTCCTCCAGAAGCGTGCGATAGCGCGTTTTCCAGTCGTCTTGTGCGGCGGTGTCCAACAGCTTGATTCCCTCACAACAATACGAAGTTTAGCGACCGCTCCCCCCGCGAACTTGAGACACGGCACCTATCGCCCGATTTGGGGTTTGTGCCACCATGCGCGCCAATCGCGCCGAGTGGAAACCGGATTTGACACCATGGCCAAACGCGCCCTTCTGATCGCTTACCACTACCCGCCGGTCAAAGGCAGCAGTGGACTGCAGCGCGCCCTGCGGTTTTCCTCTTACTTGTCTGATTACGGCTGGGGCTGCGACGTCCTGACGGTCCACCCCCGCGCCTACGAACGCACCGGCGACGACGAAACCAATGATGTGCCGGAACACGTCGAGGTGGTTCGGGCGCAGGCATGGGACGCCAAGCGCCATCTGTCGCTGCTCGGCCGATACCCCCAAGCGCTGGCCTTGCCGGATCGCTGGACAAGTTGGCGCTTTGACGGCGTGCGCCGGGGTCTCGATCTGGTTCGGCGGCGTGGACACGACATAATCTGGTCCACGTACCCGATTGCCACCGCCCACCAGATCGGACGAGCGCTTGCCGAGCGCACCGGCCTGCCGTGGGTCGCCGACTGCCGGGACTCCATGTCCGAGCCCGGCTATCCCGCGCAAAAAGAGGTGTTTGACGCCGTCCGGCGCCTTGAGGGTCAGGTCGTACGCGAGGCCTCAGCGGTCACATTTACGGCACCGGGTGCGCTTGCGATGTACGCCGACCGATATCCGGATGTGCCCGCATCACGGTGGCATGTCATCGAAAACGGCTACGACGAGGGAGCGTTCGCCGCACTCAAGGACGACTACGCGCCGCCCGAACGCGACAAACCGGTCAAGCTGGTGCATGCGGGCATCCTGTACCCCAATGAGCGTGACCCGAGACCGTTTTTCGCGGCGGTTGCCGCCCTGAAGGCCAAAGGCGTATTCGACGGGAACCCCGCGCGCGTCGTCCTGCGCGCCACAGGGCACGATGACACTTACCAGGCCATGCTGAACGACCTCGGGATCACAGACATCGTCGAGCTCGCAGCACCCGTCAGTTACCGCGATGCGCTGCAGGAGATGCTGCGGTCAGACGGTCTGCTGATTTTCCAGGCCGCCAATTGCAATCATCAGATCCCCGCCAAAGCCTATGAATATCTGCGGGCCCGGCGGCCGATTCTTGGGCTCACCGATCGGGCCGGCGACACGGCCCAGTTAATGATGCGCAACGGCCACACCAATGTGGCCGATTTGAGCGACCAGACCGCCATCGAATCGGCGCTTCACAATTTTATGCAAACGGTCCGCGGTGAACACGCCCCGCCAACGCCGGTCCAGGACTATTCGCGTCGCGGGCAGACACGCCAGCTGGCCGAGTTATTTGATATAATTCGCGGCGCCGAAAACACGAGATAAACAAGCACAAGCACGCGTCGCAGAACGCGGAACGAGCGTCCCGCTCGACAACCTGCCGGATAGGTCAGCCGCACTGGGTACATGGCTGCCACGTCTGTCTTTGGAGACATATTCTGCTGCTCGCGAAGCGGCGGTATCGTTCGTGGCGAAACACGACACGGTTCATAGACAGTCGCAGGACCGGTGGGGCAAAGTCGCCGCGTTGACACAAGGCAAACCCGGCGAAAGCCGGCGACGCAAAGCCACCGGCCTACGGGATGACACCTACGGCAGCGGAGCCGCCTACACGTTCTGTGCAAGGAGCTCTGCTGCCGGTTGTCGCGATGGGATCGCAAACCAGATTGGAGAGTTTCTCACTTGTCTACCCGCACCGACCTGCATCGAACGAACGTCGTAAGATCATGTCTCAACGTCGCGCGCACGCTCGCCGCGATCGCGGCAGCCGCTGGCGCAACCGCATTGTTGGCGCTTCCGGTTCACGCCGATGCTATCGACGATCTTGAGCCCGGTCACTGGTACCGCGTCCCCAATTCGAAACTTCAGACCGAGTTTCCAAACCCGCTGCCACCAGGTGATCCGTCCACTGTTGTGACAGCGTGGTCGGGTGGCGCGTTTGACAGCACGCGCGATCAGCTCATCGTCTGGGGTGGCGGGCATTGCGACTACGCGGGCAACGAACTGTACGCGTTCAAAGTGGACAGCATGCGTTGGGAACGATTGACCGAACCCAGCACGCAGATCACACAGGGCACCACGTACTACCCGGACGGACTGCCGTCATCGCGTCACACCTACGACTCACTGACGTACAACGAAATGACCGGCAAATTTGTGTCGGTGAGTGATCAGAACTACTTCTGCGACATCTCCGGCGTCGACATCGTACGCGGCACGGATATTTTCAACTTCACGACAAATCAGTGGGAGCGCGGCGCCAATTTCCCGCAGATCGGCAATATGATCGGCACGGTCGCTGCCTACGATCCGACCAACGGACACATCTGGACCCATGGCACGCTGTCGGGTTCGCGCCTGGCGGAATACAACCCCTTCGATAACACGTGGCAGTTGCACGGGCCTGGTCGATACCTCGCCATCGACGGCAAGGCCGCGATCGATCCAGTGCGTCACAACATGATCGTGGTCGGCGGCTACGCAGGCGACAACAAAACACTGCGCTGGGATCTTGATCGGCCGGGCGCCGGCGCGCAGCAAATGGCGACCACTGGAGACAAGACGCTCGAAAACCTGAAAGGCATCGGGCTTGCCTACGATCCGGTCACCGATCTGTTCGTTGGCTGGGTGGGCGGCAACGACGTCTACACGCTGAACCCGGAAACCTGGGTCTGGCAAAAAATCACGCCCGCGGCGACCAATACGGTAAACGGACCCACCGGTACACCCAACGGCATCTACGGTCGCTTCCGGTACGTGCCTTCAAGAAATGCGTTCATCGTGGTCACCGCCACAAACGAAGACGTGTACTTCTACAAGCTGAGCGACGGCAGCGGTTCGCCTCCGCCGCCGCCTACCCCGACCATCAACCTCAGCGCGCAGAACGCGCAGGTGGTCAGCGGAAATTCAACCGTACTGAGTTGGTCCACCGCCTTCGCAGACAGCTGTCGTGCCAGCGGTGCCTGGTCGGGAACCCGTGCCGTGTCTTCGAATGGCGAGACGTTCACCGAGACCGTCGGTCCGCTCACGCAGAACAGCACCTTCACGCTTGACTGCACAGGGCCAGGTGGTGACTCCACCGAATCGGTCACCGTCGGTGTGGCGGACTCGCTGCCCGAACCCGCCATCTCCTTGAACGCCAACCCGAGCAA
This sequence comes from Pseudomonadota bacterium, assembly GCA_039026595.1. GTDB lineage: Bacteria > Pseudomonadota > Gammaproteobacteria > Steroidobacterales > JBCCMA01 > JBCCMA01. The sequence goes on along the minus strand of JBCCMA010000052.1, from coordinate 17,109 downwards.
CCCGGTGACACCGGGCAGCAATGTGACGGTCTCATGGTCCGTGCTCGATGCGAGCAACTGCACCGCGTCGGGCGGATGGGGTGGCCCACGGCCGCTCAACGGCAATGAGGTCTTCCAGAACGTCACCACGAGCACCAGCGTGACGCTAAGCTGCACCGGCAACGGCGGCACGTCGCAGGCCACGATTTCCATTCAAGTCGGTGATGCGAGTGCGCCCACGGTGGCATTGAATGCGAGCGCCAACACGGTCGTGGCCGGCGGTAGCGTGGTGCTGGACTGGGACAGTACCAACGCTGCTTCGTGCACCGCCTCTGGTGCATGGAGCGGCAACAAGACGCCATCCGGCTCGCAGTCCGTCGGACCGTTGTCCGGCAACAGCACGTTTGTTCTGAATTGCACGGGGCCCGGCGGCAGCGCGGCTGACTCGGTCAGCGTCACCGTCAATCAGCCGGCGCCTGATGACTTCGAGATTCTGCAGAGCACGGACAATACACACACCCAGTCCTTTCCGTTGCAAGGTGCGACGGTCAGCGGGACAATTTTTGCGTTCGTGCAGCCAGAGAATGGCATCAGTAACGTTGCGTTTTACCTCGACGATACGGACCTGTCGGGCTCCCCGGTCAACATCGAATTTGTCGCGCCCTATGATTTTGGCGGTGCGCAGGGCTTTGACACCACCAACATCAGTAACGGCGCTCACACGCTCACCGCCAGCATTGCGCTGTCGGGTGGTGGCTCGGCAACCGAGACCGTCTCGTTCAATGTGGCGAACGCGGCCGTCTTTCCGCCCCCGAGCATCGACCTGTCGGCATTGAACGTCAACGTCAGTTACGGCGCGTTCACCACTCTCCAATGGAATACCAGCGATACGACAGCCTGCGAGGCCTCCGGTGGCTGGGCGGGGTCCGTTGCGCTGAACGGCAGCCGGTCTGTCGGACCGCTGTTCGAAGACACCAGCTTTTTTTTATCGTGTAGCGGGCCGGGCGGTTCAGACATTGCCACGGTGGTGGTGCTCGTCGCCGACCCGCAACCACCACGCGTCAATCTCAGCGCGTCACCCACATCCGTTGCATTCGAAGGTTCGACCCGTTTGTCATGGAACGCGACTGGCGCCGAGAACTGCGTCGCCAGCGGCGCGTGGTCGGGCCCGCGCGCGGTAGCCGGATCGGTCAATGTCGGCCCGCTGAGCGCCGATAGCACATTTACACTGACTTGCTCGGGCGCCGGCGGCAGCGCGAGCAACAGCGCGTCGGTGGCCGTTGCCAGCCCACCTCGACCCACCGTGACCATTTCAGCCAACCCGAACCCGGCCGAGTTCAATGGCGCTGCAACGATTACCTGGAGCACCACGAATGCGACCAGTTGTACCGCTACCGGCGCCTGGAGCGGCAGCAGAGGTCCCGCGGGCCAATTGACCGTGGGGCCGCTTACGAGCGCCCAAACCTATGGTCTTTCGTGCGCCGGGCCCGGTGGTTCCGGCGTGGGCTCCGTCACGGTCAACGTCGGCGACGCGCCCGCCCCCCAGTTGTCGCTGGGCGCGATACCGGCCAGCGTCTCCTTCAATGGCACCACCACCCTGACGTGGGCCAGTCAGAATGCGGACTCCTGCGTCGCAAGCGGCGGCTGGTCGGGACCGCGCGCCGTTGCCGGAAGCGAGACCACCGCTCCGCTGACGGCCGACACCACGTTTACGCTCAATTGCACCGGTCCAGGTGGCAGCGTTCAGCGACAAAGCACCGTGCTGGTGGCGGACGCTCCCGCGCCGGCCATCACGTTCAACGCGACCCCGAACGCGGTTGACTTCAATGGGGCGACGACGATCACGTGGACAACCACCAATGCCGATACGTGCTTCGCCAGCGGCGGGTGGACAGGCAATCGACCGACCTCCGGCAACGAGACCTTCGGTCCATTGACCGCGGACACACTCTATCGTCTGTCCTGCACCGGGAACGGACAGACGACGGCTGCCGTTGCCACCGTGACCGTGGGCGATCCGCCGCCGACCTTACAGCTCGGCGCGACCCCGGCTTCGGTCGCGTTCAACGGCGCCTCCACCCTGACATGGTCTTCCACGAACGCCACCAGCTGCGTCGCATCTGGTGCGTGGAGCGGCGTTCGTGCGACCTCCGGAACGGAGGCTACCGGTGCGCTCAGTGCCGATGCTACGTTCACGCTGACGTGCTCTGGACCGGGCGGTGACATTACCCGATCGACCGCGGTCGACGTCGCCGCGCCCAGCTCGCCAACGCTGAACTTTCAGGCGTCCGCCGAGACTGTCGACGCGGGCGAGTCGGTCACCCTGAACTGGCAGGCCTCCGACGTTATTTCGTGTCAGGCGAGCGGCGCGTGGAGCGGCAATCGACCGCTGTCCGGCAGCGAGCAAGTGGGTCCGATTACCGACACCACGCTTTACACGTTGAGCTGCGCCACGGGCAGCGGCGATATTTCCCGATCGGTGATTATCAGCGTGACGCCACCGGCACCGGTCGTGACGCTGGCCGCCGCGCCGGCGAGTGTTAACTTCGGCGACTCGACCCAACTCACGTGGTCAGCCACGAGCGCCACCGAATGTGAAGCGTTTGGTGGCTGGGCCGGGCCCCGCGGTGTGTCGGGCTCTGAGACGATCGCCAATCTGGAGGCGGACACGAGTTTCCGGCTCGTTTGCAGCGGGCCTGGCGGCGCGGGCAGCGCGCAGACCGTCGTGCAGGTGACCGAGGCACCGGCGCCCGCCGTGACGCTGACGGCGGCTCCGCCAAGCGTTGCGGCGGGTGGCGAGACCACCCTGACGTGGACGACCCAGAACGCACTCGATTGCACGGCCTCCGGCGCGTGGAGCGGTCCCAAAGCCGCTTCCGGCAGCGAAGTGATTTCCGACATCAGTGTGACCAGCAGCTTCGCTCTGCTTTGCAGTGGTATCAGTGGCGATGCGATCGATACGGTGCTGGTCACCGTGGTGGCAGATCAACCAACACTTACGGTCAGCGCGTCGCCGTCGAACATCGACTTCGGATCGGATACGACAGTTACGTGGTCGTCCACGAATGCGACAACTTGCGACGCCTTTGGCGACTGGTCGGGCGCGCTTGGCCTGTCGGGAAGCCGCACAATTCCCAACCTCCAGCGAAGCAGCAACTTTATCGTAGTCTGCGCGGGCCTTGGCGGTACGGCATCCGAATCGGCGTCCGTTACCGTGGGGACGGCGCCAACGCCCACCATCACCTTGCTCGCCGAGCCCGACGCTGTTGCTTTTGAAGGCACATCGACGCTCAGCTGGACAACGGACAACGCCGACACGTGTGAGGCCTTCGGTGCATGGTCGGGTTCACGACCAGTGAACGGCAGCGAACAGACGGACCCGCTGACCGCACCCCAGTCCTTCATTCTGCTTTGCGAAGGAGCCGGTGGCAGCACGCTGCGCTCCGTCGACATCGATGTGTCCACACCCGATCTCCCGCAGATCACATTGACCGCAACACCCGCTCAGATCGCCATCGGTGAGACGGTCGAGCTACGCTGGATCGCCAACTTCGCGACCAGCTGCACTGCATCAGGCGGCTGGACCGGCGAGGTTGGGGCACAGGGCAACGAGGTTGTAGGACCGCTCAATGCGACCACCGCCTATGGACTCGACTGCACCGGCCCTGGCGGCAGCGCCAGCGCGTCGGTCTCGGTGGAGGTGGGTCGAACGGCCTCGCTGCCGTTGCAGACGTTTAGCGAGGTCAGTCCCGGCACACCGCTGACAGGCTGGTATCAATCCGCCGCGGACTTCTCACTCGGACTTGAGATTCCGAACTTTGCGACGGCCGCCTATGGCACCAACAACGCGCTGACCGTAGAAAATGTTGGCAGTGATTTCCATGCGCACTACTTGCTCAACCGGGCGGATCTGTGGAGCGACTATCGCTACACGGGGCGCATCTACATATCCGGCGCTGACGATCGCGCGGGCGTGACGGTGCTCTCGCAGTACCCGACCGACGATCGGTATTACAGCGTTGCGTATCCGGGACAGGGCACATTTGTACTGCAAACCCGCGGTACGACGTGCAGCGGTTTGCTCGACACTGGTGTCACGCCGAACCCGGGCGACTGGTACCGATTCAGCGTTGAAGCCACCAGCGACGATGTTGCCACCACGATTCGCGCCAAGGTCTGGTCTGACGGCGACAGCGAACCACAGGCCTGGTTGGCGAGTTGTACCGACTCGAGCAACACCCGGGCGACGTCAGGCGCGGTAGGACTTCGCGGCGGGCGCATCAGCGCGCAGCGGAGCACGCGGTGGGATGACCTGCAGGTTGTACCGGTGGACGCGCAGACCGTCGCGCCGCCGCGACTCGAATTCGAGGCCACCCCAGGCCTGATCGCGATTGGCGGCTCCACGGAATTGACGTGGAGCACGAGTGACGCCACGTCGTGCACAGCAAGCGGCGCGTGGAGCGGAGAGCGTGCCGTGATCGGGACCGAAACAACATCGGCTCTGGCCGAAGATGCGGTGTACACCCTTGCCTGCGAGGGACCCGGCGGCACCACCACGCGCAGCGTCGCCGTGGCCGTGATCAGTGCGACCGAAGAACCCTCGCTGACCTTCTCGGCAGCGCCGGAGTTTGTGCCCACTGGCGGTTCGACCACGTTGACATGGAACTCGGAGAACGCGGCCACGTGCGTCGCATCAGGCGACTGGTCTGGTACGTTGCCCGTAGGCGGATCGCGCGTCATCTCAAACGTCCGCGCCGACGGCACCTTCCGCCTGAATTGCATCGGCCCCGGCGGTAGCGCCTCGGCCAGCGTCGACGTGCTCCTGTCCGACATTGTGAGAGACCCGACGTTGGTCATGACGGTCGATTTCAGCCGTCTACCGATCGACAACACAGCGACGCTTCGATGGGAAGCGCGCTTCGTTGACACGTGCCTCGCATCCGGCGACTGGTCGGGCGCCAAGCCGCGGACCGGCGAAGAACAGGTCGGCCCCATCGAAACGGCTGCGTCGTACACGCTCACCTGCGACGGGCCGAACGGCGGCGTGATCGAGACTCGACAGATTTCCTATGTCGACAGTGACAATGACGGCATGCCGGACGTTTGGGAGCGCCAGTTCTTCGGCGATTTGTCCAACAATGGTCTTGGGGACAGCGACGGGGACGGTCTGATTGACCGCGATGAGTATGTCAACGGTACCGACCCGTTCAACCCCGACACCGACGGAGACGGCGATACGGATGCGGAGGAAGTCCAGTTTGGCAGTAACCCTCGTGATCCGGGCAGCACATTCGGCGCCAACCGGCCGCAGACGCCGCGACTGACAGACGCCACGGACCTGCCGCTTTGGGGTTTCGAAGCGGACGCGAGCAATGGCTACAACGATGCCAACGGCGATGCGTTGCGCGAGTCGCAATGGGAATTCTCGATCGATAGCACCTTCTCGGATGTCGTGCTATCACGCACAATCGAGGGCTCAACGTCGGTCATGGTGCCCGCAGGCGTATTCGATCCAGGCATGGCCTATTACGTCCGCACACGTCACATCGATGCCACCGGAGCGGTATCACTGTGGTCGAACACGGCACTCATGCAAGCCAGCATCCGTTATCCGAACGATCAGGATGAAAACGGTATCGACGACGCCTACCAGGCCCCCGCAACCGCGGACACCAACGGCAACGGAACGCCCGATGCCGATGAGGGGCTTTGTAATCTGTATGACGCAGAAGGCCGCAGTCTGGTCGGTTTCCAGACCAACATCGGCGTGATCCGATGCTATCGATCGGTCCCGAATTCCGAACTGCCAACGTCGCCGACTATTCAGGGCGAGATGCCGTTCGGCGCGTTCAGCTTCCGCGTTGAGGGCCTGTTTGCCGATCCGGCAAACCCGGCGCGCGTATTTGTGACGGTCTGGCTGCCCGAGGTTCTTGATCCCAACAGCGGTTGGGTTCTGTACGACCCGGCAAGCGATGAGTTGATTGACTTCTCGAGCCGCGTCACCTTTAACGGCAACCGGGCCATCATCGAGTATGTGGACGGTGGCTTTGGCGACAAGGACGGTCTTGTCAACGGCTTTATCGTTGATCCGAGCGGACCACTCGTACGTTCACAGGCGCCCGCCCCGACTCCGCCACCGTCGACAACACCGCCTGCCACCCCGCCCCCCAGCGGCGGCAATGGTGGTGACAGCGGCGGCGGTGGCGGCGGCGCACCCGCACCCTTTATCCTTGCGCTGATGGCGGTCTACACCATACGGAGAAGTTGCATTGCCAAAAGCCAGTGAAATCAAGCGCGGACAGATTGTCCGCTACAAGGATAAGGTCTGTGCCGTACGCCGAATCGAGGTGCGCACGCCCTCCTCACGCGGCTCCAACACGCTGTACAAGATGAAACTGCAGGACGTGCAGTCGAAGCAGAATATCGATGACACGTTCAAGGGCGACGATACGTTTGAGGACGCGGACCTGATCCGCCGCGCGTCGAGTTACTCTTATTTTGATGGCGAACTCTATGTGTTCATGGACGATGAGGATTACACCCAGTATTCGTTCAATGCTGACGACCTGGACGGCCAGCTCGGCTACCTGACTGAGGGACTATCCGGCATCGTGGTGATGTTGATTGATGGCCAGCCCGTTGGCATCAACCTGCCGGCGTCGGTCGATCTTGAGATCACCGAGACGGCACCGGCGATGAAAGGCGGCACGGTCACAAAGCGCAGCAAGCCCGCCATTCTTGCCGGCGGTCTCGAGGTGCAGATTCCCGAGTACCTTGCAACGGGCGAGACCATCCGGGTCAATACAGAAACCGGCGAGTACGTCTCTCGCGTCTAGGGGACTGGCCTGTCCACTGGCGGGTAGGTCAGACCCCAGAATCCGGTGCGCTCGAAGGGCGCCCATTCGCCTTCCGATTGGGCAAGCCGATCCAGCACTGCCCAGAGCGCCAGCGGATTGTGTCCAAGACCGCAGTGCGACCCGTGCACACGGATATTCTCGGTTTTCGGGCCGGGCTCATCGAGGGAGGCTCGCCACGGCACGATGCCATCCGTTCGCGAATAGATCGATGTACTTGGGACCGGCGGTGCTTTCGCCGCTCGCGCGAGTACACGCGCCTCGATGGCCTGGCCGTCCGCCCCGTTAATGGTGCGGTACAAGCGTGCGGCTGACGACGCATCATGATTGCGAAACGGGGTGCCGAGCGTTATGATCTGCCGGATGTCATCCGGCGCCATCCACGCCATCTCGCGGGCGTAAATCCCCCCGAGACTCCAACCGATCAATGAGACTTTCTTGTCATAGCGAAATCGCAGTTCCTGAAGCCGCTCCATGACCGCATCCGGGTCGATATTGAACAGGCCCAGATTGCGCCCGAGTTTCCAGCGATGTCCCTGATAGCCGCGTCGCTTGAGAATGTGACGCAGTGGGAATGTCGACGACCCTGTGGCCAGAAAACCGGGAAGCACTAACACGGGGTGACCGTCCCCGCGCGGCGCACCGTGCAGCAGGCCGTAACAACCTGCGTACGCACCAAGCTCACCGAGCGCGCGGGTCTCCGCAAGGCGTAAGGCCCATGACGGAATCCGGATCAGCGCGGGCCGCGACGTGCGACGCTCAGACACGCGACAGGGACCGCGACACGAAAATACTCGAAATGCTCACTCGCTCTTCGGTGTCGTCTTCCGTTTCGCCCGTTTTTTACGCGGGCGCGGCGGTTTGCCGTCAGCTTCCGTTGTCTTTCTTGCGGTGACTTTCCGGCTGGTTTTCTGGCCCGTTTTCTGGCCCGTTTTCTGGCCCGTTTTCTGGCCCGTTTTCTGGCCCGTTTTCTGGCCCGTTTTCTGGCCCGTATCCTCGCTCGTTTTTCGGGGCACTCTCTTTTTCGTCACCTTTCGACGATCCGACACCCCCGCTGCCTTGCGCAAAGCGTCGAACGACTCGTCAAGGCACGCCCCGTAAGCAGCCGGATCGGGCATCATTTCGCGGCACGATACCGCGCTCACGGTGATTTCACCGTTGTAGCTCAAAACAGGTTGGAACAGTCCGAGCCCGTGCACGATAGGCCCAAGTCCAAAATTGGCGATGAGCCGCGAACCCATGGAATAAAGCGGAAAGGCCGGGCCCGGCACGTTCGTGATCACTGTGTTGAACACCGGCGGTAACCGCTGGGCCAGCCCCCAGCGTGCGTACGCTTTGGCGGCCAGTCCGGTAGAGAGGGCGGGCAAAACGTTGGCGAGGTCGGTCATCACGTTACCACCCAACGATCCGCTCATCACCTTGGCCGCTGTCGTGGCGTTGTGCACAGCACGCAGTCGGTCGATCGGATTCGAGATATCCGAGCCGATCGGCACGCTTAGCGTGGACACCCGATTGCCCGCATCGCCGCGTTGACCCGCCGTGCGCACGGAAACCGGGGCCATGGCGACCAGCGAGCGATTGGGCAGTTCGTGTCGGGTTTTGAGATATCGCCGCAGGGCACCGCCGCAAATCGAGACCATTACGTCGTTAACCGTGGCGCCCTCCACAGCGCCCTTGATCGCGCGGATATGGTCGAGCGAAAAGCGGCGGGCATCGAACACGCGGTGCGGGGACATGATGCCGTTGAAACGCGTCCGCGGCGCTCGGGCGGGCCAGCTCGCCTCACCGCGACTGAGCGCAAGTCCGGTTCGGACAAGCCGTGGCGCCGTGTTACTCGCAAACCTGGCCGCCTCGAAAGGCTTCCGCATGGTCGACAGCGCGGCGCGCCCGAGCAACTCGGTTTCGCCGGGAACACGCTCAGGGCGCCAGACCTTGCCGGGCCGATCCACCGTGCCATCCGGTGACATTTCATGAAACGCCGCGGCGATCTCGTTCGCCGCCACACCGTCAACCGCGGCGTGATGGAACTTGCTGACCAGCGCGAAGCTGCCGGGCGGCACGCCCTCGACGTTATCGAGTCCCTCCACCACGGTGACTTCCCAAAGCGGCCGCTGCATGTCCAACGGCCGCGCGTGCAGCCGAGCAGCCTGAATACACAGTTGGCGCCAGTCTCCGGGATGCGGCAGCGCGATGTGCCGGATATGAAATTCGAGATCAAAGTCTCGATCTTCGATCCAGAAGGGGCGATCCACACCCATCGGCACGTGGGCCAGCCGCTGACGAAAACTGCGCGCCTTGTGCAGCCGCGCCGCAAAGTACGCCAGGATGTCTTTAAAGCGCACCTCGCCATTGGGCGCGGTGGACGGGTCGTAAATAGCCAGCGCACCGATATGCATCGGCATGTTGGCGGACTCCAGCTGGAGAAAGAGGGTGTCGAGCCCGGAAAGCTGCTGCATGAGGCCTGATCGAAACGAAAAATACTTCCGAAGGATACCATTGTAAGGAAACGGTCGACGGGATGAGGTGCGCTTCGTACAATCGCGCGCTCTTCTCCGGCGGTGGTCGCATTGAAAGCACTCCTTGATGACGTCGCGCAGCGTGCGGCGCGCTACCTCGAAGCGGCACCCGAGCGTCGCGTCGCACCTACACAAGACGCGCTGAACGCCGTCGAATCGTTCGATTCCGGGCTCGCGCAGCGCGGTCGGCCCGCGTCGGATGTGCTCGCACAGCTCGATCAGATCGGCTCGCCCGCGTCGACCGTTATGAACGGCCCGCGCTACTTCGGCTTTGTGATCGGCGGGGCCACGCCCGCGGCACTGGCTGCAAACTGGCTCAGCAGCGCGTGGGACCAAAACTCGGGGCTGCATGCAACCACACCGGTGCAGGCGAAGCTTGAGAGTATCGCGCTGAACTGGATGGTAGAGCTGCTGGGCTTGCCTGAGGGCTGTGGCGGCAGCTTCGTCACAGGCGCAACCGTCGCCAACTTCGTGGTGCTGGCAGCCGGACGACATCGCGTGCTGGCGGACGCGGGATGGGATGTGGAAGCGGACGGTCTGTTTGGCGCGCCACCGATCACCGTCCTGATCAGCGAGGAGTCACATCCCTCGGTCTACAAATCACTCGGTCTGCTCGGTCTCGGGCGCGAACGCGTACATCGAATTCCGGTCGACGAGCAGGGCCGCATGCGGGCGGAGGCACTGCCCGTTCCGGACGGCCCGACACTGGTGGTCACGCAGGTAGGCAACGTCAATACCGGCGCGTGCGATCCGGTTGGCGAGATTTGCGCCCGCCTTGATGGCGCCAACGCGTGGGTGCACGTGGACGGGGCCTTCGGGCTTTGGGCCAGTGCCGCGCCAACACGACGACACCTTACGGCGGGCATGGAGCGCGCAGATTCGTGGGCGACCGACGCGCACAAATGGCTAAACGTGCCGTACGACAGCGGCGTGGGATTTGTCCGGGATACCGCGGCGCTCAAATCCGCAATGGCGATTAGCGCCGCCTACCTGCCCACCGAAACCGACCATCGAAACCCGTCGGATTACACACCCGAACTCTCTCGCCGTGCGCGCGGCGTCGACATCTGGGCGGCGCTCAGCGAACTGGGCCGACGAGGTGTTGAAGATCTGGTTGAGCGGTGCTGCGCCCATGCGCGCGCCTTCGCACACGGTCTCGAAGGGCTCGGCTACACCATCCTGAACGACGTGGTATTGAACCAAGTGCTTGTGCGATTCGGCGACGACGGCCGGACTCAGGCCGTAATCAAGGCGGTGCAGGAAGACGGCACCTGCTGGTGCGGTGGCACAGTGTGGCAGGGGAAAGCGGCAATGCGGATTAGTGTTAGCAATTGGCAAACAACTGGAGACGATGTCGCCAGAAGCATCGCCGCCATCCACCGCGTGGCGTCGTCGCTGTGAGCGCGGCTCCGGGCCAGCGCTTCGCGAGCGCTACCGAACCCGATCTCGGACTTGGCATGGTCATCGACGTGGACGGGCGGCGGGTCACCGTACTGTTTCCCGCCGCTGGAGAGCGCCGCGTATACGCACTTGAAAACGCCCCCCTCCACCGCGTCCAGTACACGCGCGGCGACCGCATCGAAGACGATACAGGCCGCACCTTGCGCGTCACGGTCGCCCATGAGCGGGACGGGCGCCTTTACTACACCTGCGAGGACGAAAGCGGGGACACCACCGAACTGGATGAAGCCAACATAAGTCCCTTCACGCAGTTCACCACCCCGGTCCAGCGGTTGACCAGTGGGCAAACAGACCGACTCAAAACCTATCGTCTTCGCGTACAGGCGCTCGAATTGAATGCGTCCTTGATGCAGAGCGACGTTCGCGGTCTGCGTGGTCCGCGCGTTGCCTTGCTTCCGCATCAACTTTACATCGCCGATACGGTCGCACGTCGCCATGCGCCGCGCGTGCTCCTCGCCGACGAGGTCGGTCTCGGAAAGACCATCGAAGCCGGCATGATCGCGCATCACCAGATCGAGACCGGTAGGGCACAGCGGGTTATTGTTCTGGTACCGGACAGCCTTGTGTACCAGTGGCTCGTCGAGATGCGCAGGCGTTTCAATCTGGATTTCGCCCTCTACGACGCACCGCGTCTCGACGCGCTCATGGAGGAAGGTATCGACTCTCCTTTTGAAGCCGAACAGCGCATCGTTTGCGGACTGAGCCTGTTTACTGAATCGATTGGCACCGCGCGCTCGCTTCTGGCCTCACCCTGGGATCTCGCGATTGTTGATGAGGCGCACCACCTGTCGTGGCGTAACGACACGGCCAATGACCTTCTCACGCCACCGGTCACGGCCGCTGATGAGGACGATGAACCGGCGGTCGATGAATGGTCGGATCAGCTGACCGCCGACGAGCGTGCCTACATGGTGGTCGAAGCATTGGCCAAGTGCTGCGACGGTCTGTTGCTTTTGACAGCCACGCCTGAGCAACTTGGTGTGGCCAGCCATTTTGCCCGGCTCCGACTGCTCGATCCGGCGCGTTTTGAAAGTCTTGTGAAGTTTGAACAGGAGCAAGCGGGCTATAAGGCGCTGAACACCCATATCGATCCGTTGCTCGACCCGGATCACGAACTGACAGACGCACAGCGTGCTCCGCTTGCAGACGCGCTGGGACGCAAAATCTCCGCTGACCCGGACGCAGGCGAGCGTCAGATGTTGCTGCGCGATTTGCTGGACCGGCACGGTACCGGGCGCGTGCTGTTTCGAAACACCAGGCGTGCTATTCCGGATTTTCCTGAACGGCAGGTGCATCCGGTCGCACTTCCCCAACTGACGTCGCCCGAAGCGAGCGCCAGTGTGGAGACCGCGCTTTATGGCCCTCCCGATGGCGTACCGGACTGGCGCACTGATTCGCGGGTCTCGTGGCTCGTGGATTTCCTGAAAGAGGACCGCACCCGCAAAGTGCTGGTCATCTGTCATCGACAGGCACACGCGCGAGGCCTCGACGAGCACCTTACACTCCGCGAGGGCCTGCGTTCGTCCGCCTTTCATGAGGGTATGAGCTTGCTCGAGCGGGACCGGGCAGCCGCCTCGTTTGCCGATATCGATGGTGACGGCGCACAGGCACTCATTTGCTCCGAGATCGGCAGTGAGGGCCGTAATTTCCAGTTCGCCCAGCATCTCGTGATGTTTGATTTGCCAGGCCACGTCGACCTGCTCGAGCAACGAATCGGTCGGCTCGACCGCATCGGCCAACGGGCGACAATCCACATTCATGTCCCGTACGCAAGGCTGAGCGCAACACACGCGTTATTTCGCTGGTACCAGAAAGGTGTCGACGCGCTCGCGCGCAGCGTACCGGGCGCCGCGCAAATCCAGAACACATTTGCTGCCCCACTGGCCGCCCAACTGATCAGCGCCAATCCGGTCGACACCGCACTGGACGATCTCATTGAGTCGACCGCCGCTGAGACCGAGCGCGTCGTCGCAGACATGAGTGCCGGCCGTGATCGACTGATCGAACTGAACTCATGCGACGATCAGCGAGCCGCCGCGCTTGTTGAGACGCTGCAGGCCGAAGACGAGGACCGACGCCTTTCCCGCTTCCTGACCGCCGCGTTCGACCACTTTGGCATCGACCAGGAGGACGATGCGCTAAGGACAGTGATCCTGCGATCCAATGAACGTTCCTCCGCACATCTGCCGGGTCTGACCGAGGACGGCCTGACCGCGACCTATGACCGTGCGCACGCGTTAACGCGCGAAGACCTCCATTTCATGACCCCGGAACACCCGATCGCGCGCGAAGCCCTGTCGCTCGTCGTCAATGGCGATATTGGCAACGCTGCCGTTTGTACGATGTCGCTCAAGGGCCTCCCCGCCGGAACGCTCCTGCTTGAAGCGTGGTTCAGCGTGCTGGTCATCGCGCCGCGTGCGCTCGGTATAGATCGGTATCTCGCAGGTACGTCGCGCCGCGTTGTGATTGCGGCCAATGGCAAAGATGTGTCCGGCATGCTGTCGTCCGAGCGACTCGACGGACTGTGTCAGGATGTAGACCAGAGAACGGCGAGCGCGGTAATTCGAGAGGTGCGCCCGGCGCTGTCGAGTCTGGTCGACCATGCGCGCCGTACCGCTGAAGAAACGTTGCCCGAACAGGTTTCTGAGGCGCGTGATGCGCTACACGCATCGCTCGGCGCGGAGCGCGACCGACTCAGTGCCCTGGCAGCGACCAACCCGAACGTGCGCGCTGAAGAAATTGCGCACATCGAAGCCATCCTCGACAACAGCGACGCCCTGCTTGCCAGAGCGCAGTCAAGGCTCGATGCGCTGCGGCTCGTTGTGAACACATAAAACGTCTGGACTAGAAGAGCCCGATCGACAGACCGGCGCCCATCGTCGCGCCGAGTTCGGTGCACTGCGCGAGCCAGACTTTTTGCATTGGGCCGGTCATCACCAGCGGCTCGGCAACCCGGCGCCAGCGCAGACCGGTCACGATGCGTTCCACGCTATCGCGCGCACCGCTTCCGTCCTGCCCTGCTTTCACGAACAGCGCGTAGGGCTTGGCCGCGGTCTGATTCAGGCACGATTCGTATATCCGATCGAAAAAATCCTTGAGTGCACCGCTCATGTAGCCGAAATTTTCTGTGGTGCCCAGGATGATGCCATCGCAATTACGGACATCCCGTGGATTGGCATCGAATGGAGAAAGAGACCGTACTGTCACCGCGCTCTCACCCCCTTCGCGCGCGCCCGCCACCACGGCGTCCGACAAGTCCACGACGTTAGGCGATGGGCAATGACTGATGACCAGCAGTTGGCGTGGGTCCACGAACGTTCCCGGCTAAGCGACGCGCGCCGAGTGTAAACCAAACCGCTACACTCGCCCGATGTTACGTCGACTGCTACTGCCACTGTTTCTCACGGCCGCCCTCGCGGCATGCACCGTTCCCGACGCCAGTGTTGCCGGCGAGAAGGCAGCGAGTGAGGTGGCACAGACAGGCGCCGACGCGGCCGCTCGGCCCGATCCCACCGACTGGCGCATCGACGGCGATACATCGTGGGTGCATGTTCGCGTGTATCGCAGTGGACGGCTTGCCCGCTTCGGTCACAACCACGTGGTGTCGTCGCATTCGCTGGCGGGCTGGGTGCGGCCGACGCCGCGCATCGAGGACACACGCTTCGAGGTGACTCTGCCGCTGGCATCGATGGTTGTGGATGATGCCGCGGCACGTGCCCTGGAGGGCGCAGAATTCAGCGCGCCGGTTCCCGACAGCGATCGAGCGGCGACGCGCGCCAATATGCTGGGCCCGGATCTACTGAATGCCGGCCGATACCCTATGATCCGCGTGAGGTCCATTGCCGTGCGCGGCGGCCCAGATGCCGCCGTGGCCACAACATCCATTGCCCTTGCAGGCGCAACCGTTGAAGTGGGTTTTCCAATTGAAGTCTCACGCTCGGCGTCTGCGCTAACCGTTCGCGGTGAGGTCAGCGTGACGCATGAGCAACTGGGTCTGACCCCCTACAGCGCGCTGTTGGGTGCGCTCAGGGTCAGAGACGACATTGGCCTTCGCTTTGAACTAACCGCTACACCGTTCCAAGAGGACATGACACTGTGACCGCCACCAATCGTGAATTTGATCTGGTTTTGCTGGGTGCGACGGGCTTCACGGGCCGCCTGGTGGCCGAACACCTGACCACGGCCGCCGCGCGCGACGGCGTACGCTGGGCAGTGGCCGGCCGCAATGAAAACAAGCTCGATGACGTGATGCGATCGATCGACGCCGAGGACGTGCCAAAGCTGATTGTCGACAGTGAAGACGCGGACAGCGTGAGTGGCCTGGCGCGTCGGGCATCGGTGATCTGTACAACCGTGGGGCCGTATTCACTCTACGGTTCGGCGCTCGTTGCCGCGTGCGCGCGAGAGGGCACCCACTACTGCGACCTGGCCGGCGAAGTGCACTGGATTGCCCGGATGATCGAGGTGCACCATGACTCCGCGGTGGCGAGCGGCGCTCGGATTGTCCACTGCTGCGGATTCGACTCGGTGCCGTCGGACCTCGGCGTTTGGTTCCTGCAGCGCGAGGCAAAGGCGCGCTTCGGCGCGCCGATGCAAAAGGTCTCGTATCGGCTCAAGGCGGCACGCGGCACGGCCAGTGGCGGAACGGTCGCCAGCCTGATGCAGGTGATCGAAGCGGCACGGGGTGACCGGGATGTGGCGCGCACCGTGCGACATCCCTATTCGTTTAACCCCGCTGCGCTTCGCACCGGGCCGGACCGGCCCGAGCCTATGTGGCCCTCATACGACGACGATTTCCAGTCCTGGACAGCACCTTTCGTAATGGGCGCGATCAATACCAAAGTCGTCCGGCGAACCAATGCGATTCTGGGTTCGTACTACGGCGAGGAATTCCGCTACAGCGAAGCCGTGCTCACGGGGGGCGGGCTGACCGGGCAGGCGAAGGCCATGGCTATGGCAAGCGGCCTCAATGCGCTGATGATCGGCGCGGCCATCAAGCCAACCCGTTATTTGCTCAACAAATTCGTCCTGCCCTCACCGGGCCAGGGGCCGGGCGAACATCAGCGCAACAATGGCTTCTTCAATATTGCATTGTACGGCGCGAATTTCGTGGACCAGTCGATTCAGGCGGTGGTGACCGCGGATCGCGACCCGGGCTACGGGGCTACGAGCCGCATGTTGGGCGAAGCGGCACTAGCCCTCGTCGAGAATTCGCAGGAACATTTCAAAGGAGGCGGCGTTCTAACGCCAGCGGCGGCCCTCGGCGATAACTACATCGAGCGTCTTGAGAAGCACGCCGGAATGACGTTCTGGATCAAGGAGTAAACGGCGCTCGCGCGCTTGAGATATACTGAGGATCTGTCGCACGGCGCCACTGACAGGGTGCCCCACTTATGTTCAAGGAGTTCCAAGAACCATGAATGATCGAGTTTCGCATGTCGAATCTGCCGTTATTGCGGGCCAACGCCCGCGCGCGGCGTTTCTCGCTCGCACCTACAACCATTTGCTGGGCGCCATCGTGGCGTTCATCGGCGTGGAAATCGTACTGTTCAAAACCGGCGCTGCCCAAAGCATCGCGCAGTTCGTTTTCAATTCCGGCAAGGGCTGGCTGCTGATTCTCGGCGGCTTCATGCTCGCGTCGTACCTGTTTAACGCACTCGCCGCCAAGCGCGGATCGGCGGCGCTTCAATACGTCGGGCTCGGCGGGTTTGTCGTGGCCGAAGCGCTTCTGTTCGCGGCGCCGCTGTACTACGCATGGGCCATGATGTCGCCAAGCGTCGTCAAGAACGCCGCCATGTTTACGCTGATCGCATTCGCCGCACTCACCGCGATCGTGTACTACACCGGCAAGGACTTCACGTTCCTGCGTTCGTTCATCATCTGGGGCGGCTTCCTGGCCATGGGTCTGATCGTGCTGGGTGCATTGGCTGGCTTTAACCTCGGCACCTTCTTCACAGTCGCCATGATTGGCTACGCCGGGGCCTCGATCCTCTACACCACATCAAGTGTGCTGCAGGACTACCCGGACGGCTACCACGTGGCCGGCGCACTGGCGTTGTTCTCCGCCGTGATGCTGATGTTCTGGTACGTGCTGCAATTCGTCATGTCGTTCGCTGGCAGCGACTAGACCCGACAACACGTCGATCTATCAAAAACCGGCGCCGCCATCGCGGCGCCGGTTTTTTTATGCAAAACGCACGCGACCGCTTGAGAGTGTGAGTCGATTCACAGTCCGCCATCCCGGCCGTCCCTACGCTCAGGGGTCATATCCTGATCGCCGCGTGCCCATGTCGACCAAG
>JBCCMA010000051.1:0-21401 GCA_039026595.1 Pseudomonadota bacterium | reverse complement strand
CAGCGCGTGGCGGATCACGACCGCGCCCGCGCGATACAGCAACAGATCGACGCCGCGCTGGGACGTCGCTCCGACGCCTCACAAGCGCTGGCGGATGCGCAACTCGCACAACGCCTCGCCAACGCACTCGCGCAACGCGATGCGGCGCGTCAGCGACTGGACCACCTTGCTGCGCTGGTGCAAGCCCGTGAACAGTCGCGTGCCGAGTTGATCCCGCTACTCGAGCGCATGCTCGGATTGCTCGAAGTCAGTATTGAGCACGATCTGCCGGCCAGTGTTCCGGCGCGGCTCAATGCCGTGCGCGCGGCACGCGATCTGTTGTCCGACGCCGACGCGGGGGCCGCCGACCGTATCGCCGCCGTTCTGGACATCTATCGGACCGAGGGCAGGCTCGCGAGCACCATCAACACCGACGCGGGCAGGATCGTGCTCGGGACGCCTGCGCGACAGCATCGGCTTGTGCGCTTGGGTCGCATCGCGCTTTATGCGGTCACAGACGATGGGCGCAACTGCAAGTTGTATCAGCGCGACGAACAGCGTTGGCAGCCGCTTGATCCGCCGGTCTGCTCGGCGCTCCTCAGCGCCTCCGCGGACGATCTTTTTCGCGGCCTGGAGGCACTCCCGCTATCGAGCACTCCGGACACACCGCCTTGACGCGGCGCGCGCTACTTGTGCTTGTGGCGCTGTTGCCGACCGTATTGGCGAACGCCGTGCCGGTGCTCGATCGCGACGCCCGCGCCGCCCGCGATGCCAACCGGCTCGCGGCCACTAAAACAGATGGGCAGGCGCGTCAGAGCCTCGCGGCTCGCGCGGATCGTCGCCGCGCCGAGCAAACCCGACGCTTGCGTCAGGCCGAGGCCGAGGTTACCCAGACGCTTGCCGAAGCCGACCGACTCGCCGCACGGGCCGCCCGGTCCGGCGACGATCTCGACCAGACCGCCGCGTTGGTGCGCACAGCATTGAGCGCGTCGGCCGCCCGCATCGACGGCGGCCCCATGGTGATCGATCAAAGCGAACTGGCCGAACGCAGTCGTACCATTGGCGCCCGCGCGCCCGACATCGACACGCTGTACGAAGGCTGGTACGCACTGCACGACGCGTGGCTTGCCGGCGCGCAGATTACCTGGCAGACCGCGCGGGTAACGCGTGAGGACGGACAGCGCCGCAATACACAGGTGACGCGCTTTGGCGACCTGTCGCTGAATGCGAGCAAACAGACCGTTCTGGTCGATCCTGTCGGTGGGCTGCTTGTGGCGCCGGAGTCGGTGTCGCCAGATCAGGGGCTTCTGGCGAAAGTGCGTCGTTTGATCGACGACGGCGGGGCCGTAGGGATCGTGATTCTGCTATGTGCTGTGGTCGGCGTGATCACGATGGCACGTGCATGGCTCGGGCGCCGCGGCACGGGCCGCGACATGGCGCTGATCACCAATGCCGCACTCCTGCTCGGCCTGCTCGGTACGATTGTGGGGCTCATCCACACCTTTCGCGGGCTGTCTCTGCGCGGCGGCGCCGACGTCGCCCTCGCCGCCGCCGGCATTTCGCACGCGCTGGCGACAACGGCCCTGGCGTTAATCGTCGCCATCTCCCTGACCCTGATGCACCCCGTGGTTCGCCGCCGCGTATCAGAGCATCGTCAGCAGCTGAAGCCGGTGGCACCGACCCGTTTCGCGCTACCCGGCCGACCAGCCTCAATGCGCTTGCCGCCGTCGTTCGGCGCGGCGCTCGCCCTGGCCGTCGGACTGTTCGTGCTCATGCAGTGGTTAACGCAGCGCCCGCTCAGCGAATTGCCCCCACCCGAGCGGATCGCGCTGACTCGGGTCGAACTGCCGCCCGAACCGCGGCCGTTGCGTCCGCCGCCGCAAAATGCACAACGTCAGATCGACCCGCTCGCCATCGCGGTCCCCGCGCTTACAAGCGCACCGACCGCATTGCCTTCGCTGCCCGCGCCGGCCCCCAGACTTTCACTGCCCGCGCTCACCGTGCCGTCGCTCGCCGGGTCACTCGGAAGCGGCGCCCCCGTTGGCGGTGGGCGCATGTGGGCAGCGGGCACGGCGACCGGAGAATTTGATGGCGAGGATCTGATCCCGATCACCAGCGTGCGGCCCCGGTATCCGGCACCCGCACTCGCCGCCGGTGTCGACGGTTTCGTCGACCTGATTTTTGAAATCGGACCGCGCGGTCAGGTCCGCAACGTGCGCGTGCTGGACGCTGAGCCGCCGGGTGTTTTCGAACAAGCCGCCGCGGACGCAGTCGCCCGGTGGTTGTACGCGCCATACCGCGTCGACGGCCAGGCGGTGGCCCGCGAGGCGACGCAGCGACTTGTTTTTGATCACCAGACCGCCTCGGCCACCTGGCAGGACGGCCGTTGATCGCGTTAGCGCCCCACCGGTGGATCGCGTTTGCCGCAACGGTCGCTTTGAGCCACGCCGCGCTCGCGCAATCCAAGGGCAACGGGGCAGCCGGTCAGGACGATGGTCGCGTGTCCCCCGCCGGTCCGTATCGCAGCCAGATGCGCATTCTCGAGCCGGACGCCAAACCAACATTGGCGCCGGCGCCGGACACCCCGTTCACGCGCGCGCTCGGCGCCCGCGCAGCCGGCTATTTGGCGGCCACCGAGGGTAACCTTGATGCGGCCATCGCGGGTCTTGAAACCGCGCTTGACGAGCGCGGGCTCGACCCGCTGGCGGAATCCGCCATCCTTGCCGACCTTGTGCAGTTGCTGGCGCAAAAAGGCGACGACGACGCCCTCGCGTCTCGGTACAGCGAGACGCTGGTACGGACGGTGCCGCTGTCGGGCGATCTACATGCCGCCGCGGCTGCGGCACTGGCACGGCTCGAGCGTTTCGATGACGCGCTTGCCGCGTGCGACCGGGCACTTCTAAACGCGCCGTCCGACCCGGCCACCGTCACGCGGCTGAAAATTGTGATCCTCGCATCGCTTAAGCGTTACAACGACGCGGCGCAACTGGCGGCCACTCAGCTTCAGCTCGCCGATTCCGACACCGCGCGCTGGTGGGAGTTGATCGACCTGTATCGCGCGGCGGGTCGGGGCGCCCAAGCGGTCGCCGTCGCGGAATTGGGTGTCGAGAACGGGGTCATCACCTCGCTATCCGACCGAAGGCGTGTCGCGAGGCTCTACCTCGACGCGCAGTTGCCCGACCACGCCGCCGTGCTGCTCACCGACACGCTTGGCGATCTGTCGGCAGTGGACCGCCGCGACATCGAACGCGTTTCGTCTCTGGACCTGCTCGTCACCGCCCATCGGCGCGCCGCAAACTGGGCGGCCGCCACACGGACTGCCACCCGACTGACCGAGCTCGCGCCCACCAGTGCGCGCTGGCGGGCGCTGGCGGACGCCGCGACGCGCCTCGGCAAGCCAGGTCTCGCGCGTTCCGCCCTGACCGAAGCGCTCAAGGACGCGCCCCCGTCAGATCGAGGTCGACTTCTGATGGCGCTCGGCGAAGCGCAGGTGGCCACCGGCGACCGTCGCGCCGCCGCCCGCAGCTACCGTGCCGCGAGCGAACTGGGGGGCGTCTATCAGGCGGCCGCAAAAGCGCTGGCAGATCTTGCCGAGGTTCAGGCTAACGAGGCGGACGCGCTCGGCGAAACGCCGTCCTCCAGGGCCGTCGGCGACCCACAGCAACAAATGATCGAGGCATCCGGCACCGTCGGGCAACAGGTCGCCCCGCAACGCGAGCTGACGTCAGCGCGCATTCCCGCCACGCGGTTCTACTTCGCCGCCACCAACGCGACGGTGGAGACAATCGGCCAGCGCGTCGACAAGCTTGCTCGCCGCGTCGCGCTATCGCTGAGGCGCGAGCGACTTGTCGCGGCCGGTCCACTGCGCATCCGGGTGGCGGACGCGTCGGATCTGGTTGCAGGGCGCGAGGTGACGGTGCAGGTCGGTGTGCCCGTTCGCTCCGCTGTCCCGCCGCGCGGGGGATTACGTAACATCGCCCTTCCGGCGATGACGGCCGTGACCCGCAAGGTCGATGCGAACGACGCCACGCTGGCGGCCGCCTGGTCCGGCCTTTTGCAGGACGCGCTGGCGGCCGGCCTCGTCCCTGGCGATGACACCCGCACGGTCATTCTGGCCACCGATGACGAGGGTCAACCGGAGACCTTCGAACTCCAACTGGCGATTCGCGGCGCGGACGAATAGACGCCATCTGCGGCTCTGCTAGAATCGCGCGCCGAGATCCCGTTGATGCAGGAGTGCCCGCGATGAACCCTTCCCACACCAACCCCACACTGTTGCGCATCGTCGTTCCGGTCGCCGCTGCCCTGTGTCTGACCGCCTGCGGCTCGAAAGAGGCGCCACAGTCCGAAAGCGCATCCGCGACCAGCCCGTCGCCGACGAGCGCATCCCAAGCGCCGACCTCCGTCGGTGAGCCGGTGCCGGACGATGCGGCGATTCCGGCCGACACCATCGCCACCGCGTTTGGCAAAGGCTCCCTGGAGCGTGACGACGGTGAACTCGCCTCGTTCACCGTGGACGTGAACTTCCGCCCGGGCAATGTCGTCGGCGGCACCATCACCTACAGCTCATTCTTTGAAGACGGCAAGCTCGATCTGGTGGCCAGCGTGAACTGCGGCCGGTACGACACGGACACCAAGCGCGTCTGGATCGGCGGCGAGATCAGCCAAAACAAGAGCACACGCGACGACCTGAAAACGGGCGGATACGACGTGGGTCAGCCGGTGTGGTTCCGGTTTGAAGAGTCGGACACGCACCCCGAGCCGGCAGCGCAGGTCTCCGACCTCGGCTTTGCGGGCAACGGGTATGCCACGGCAGCTGATTTCTGTGCGGACACATCGTGGTCCAGCGACGGCCTGCGCGATCTGTCCGCCCAGGGCGCGGTCATCATTTTCGCGCTGCCCGAAGGCATGACCGGCGGATAATCAGGGCACCTCGCCCTCACGTCGGGTCAGGTCCTGGTAAAGCGCACTCAGGCGCCGACAGACCGGCCCGACGTCACCTTCACCGACGGTCCGTCCGTCCAGACGGGTCACCGCCGCCAGCTCACCCATCGTGCCCGTGCAGAACACCTCGTCGGCCCGATACGCATCCGCTAGCGTGATGCGCGCCACGCGCGCCGCAATGTCGTGCTCCTTGCAAAGTGCCAGCACCGCGGCGCGTGTGACGCCCTCGGGACAGCTGGTGGTATCCGATGTCAGCAGCTCATTGTTGAGCCAGAAAAAAAGATGCGTGGCGTTGGTCTCGGCGACGAATCCCTCGCGATCGAGCATCATGGCGTCGTCGGCTCCGGCCGCGTTGGCCTCAATCTTCGCCAGAATAGAATTGAGCAAATTGCACGAGTGGATCTTCTGGTCCACGCAATCGGGCGGAATGCGGCGCGTCGCAGCGGTGATCAACGACAGACCGCCCGTGTCGTACACCGGTGGCTTGTGTTCCGCCAGCACAATCAGCGTTGGGCCTTTCGTGTTCAGCCTGGGGTCCATACCGCTGGTCAGCTTGATACCGCGCGTGAGCGTGAGCCGGATGTGCACATCGGTGTGCATCTGGTTGGCTTCGAGTGTGCGGCGCACCTCCCGCCGGATCGTCGTGTGATCCGGCACCTCGTCGAAGGCAAGCGCGGCCGCTGAGCCCGCCAGTCGATCGAGATGCTCGGTCAACCGGAAGATGCGCCCGTCGTACACCCGCAGCCCCTCCCAGACCGCATCGCCGCCCTGAGCGACAGAATCGAACGGACTGACGCCCGCCACATCACGCGCCAGTAACTCGCCATTGATATTGATCAGGATGTCGGCGTTGGCTGGGTAGAAAGACTGCAGCATCAGATCACCAGTTTGTATTGGGCGAGTTCGTCATAGAGCGTCTGGCACGGCGCCATCAGCGGGCGGAGTTCGGGGGCGAGGTGGCCCTCATACGGCGTATACGGACCAAAGCCCGTGGAGGCGCGGACGGCGTCGTACCAGTGCGGCGCCCAGACGCCGTCACTGTCGCGCGGCCCCGCTGGCCACGCGAGCATCGCTGTGTCGAACGGGAGGTCGAGTGCGTCGCACAGTGCGGCCAGGGCACGCGACGGATTGGACAGCACAGCGCGCGAATCGATGACCGGCGGCGCGGCGCCCTGCATGCGCAGATATCGCATCAGCTCCACCTGGTGCGTCAGACCGGTGTCCGCCAGCCGAACTTCGGGCAGGACCTTCGCGAGCGATGCGAGCATTGCAGCGGGTTCACGGATGAGAAACGCATTGGACAGGCTCGTCGTCCATTCCAGATCCATCTCGCCACATATATGGTGCGACATGTGTTTCTGGTACACCACGGTCGCCGGCGCAGGATCACTTTGGCACAGCGACTCGGTGACGGTGCGCCAGCATGTGGACTGCGCGGCGATCACCTCGTCCGCGCCGGGGTGCGGCGCGCCCGTGGTGACCAGATAATGCGCGTACAGCGGCTCGTCGATCACACGGGTGTCGACGCGGTTTTCGAACGCCCGCATCATGGCGGTTGAAATATTGCGCGGACCCGACCACATGGCGATACGCTTGATCATGCGCCGGACGATAACCGGCGGTGGCATTACCGGCAACGGCTGCTGTATTACGCGGCCTCTGTTCAACGTCAGATGCGCAACCGCATTGGTTTGGCGAACCTTGGGCGGACTGGCGTTCAGCGCGCTCGCGGCGTCCACGGCCGCCCAGACGGCGGGCGAGCGCATGGTGGTCACAGACGTCGGTGTGACGCCCGACCCACCACCATCGCTGGCTGAAATCGACCGCGACACGCTCGATCAACTGATACCGATCCACCCCTCCGAACTGCGCCTTGGCGCGCCGGGATTGTGGGTCAGCCGAGGCAGCGGACAGGAACACCTGATGGCCATACGCTCGCCTGTCCTGACGGGTGCCGGGGCGTGCGGCGCATTCGGCTACCTCGAGCACGGCGTACCGGTCAGGCCGGTGGGCTTGTGCAACGTGAACCAGTTGTTCGAGATCAATCTGGAACAGGCCGACCGGATTCGAATACAGAGAGGACCCGCCCCTCTGAATCCCGCGGCCGGGGGGCTGCACGGCTCGCTGGATGTGCAAAGCGATCTGGCGTCGGCGCATACAGCATCGCTCCTGCATGGTCCGGATGATTTCACCCGAGCCAGCGTCGACGTGGGGCAAGGCCAGTCAAACGGTTTTTTGTGGCGTGCGCGTGCGCTGGCCACGCATGCCGGTGGTTTTCGCCGGGACTCGGGCTACGACCACGGCAAGTTCAATCTCGATCTGGCGCGTCCAGGCACAAAAGGCGAATGGCGCGTCCATATTTCTGGCGCGTCTTTACAGCAGGAAACGGCGGGCTTTATCCGCGGGTTCGAGGCATTCGCCGACCCGGATATCGCGTTCAGCAACCCAAATCCCGAGGCGTTCCGCGACGCCTGGGCCCTGCGCGCGGTGGGCGCGTACGAACGAGATCGATGGACGCTAACGCCGTTTTTCAGACGGTCTCGAATGGTGTTTCTCCAGCACTTTCTGCCCGGGCAACCGCTGGAGATCAACGCGCAAACAAGCGCGGGGCTCGCGCTTGCTCACCGCATCGATGGCGAAACGTGGTCCTGGCAAAGCCGCGCGCTGATCGAAGCCTCGGATATGCAGCTGTTTGAAGATCAGGCGCAGCCGATCACCACCGGGTCGGCGTTTTTGCAGGCCACGCGTCCCGCCGGTCGCCACTACGATTTTGACGTGGGCGGTCGAGCGGTCACGGCCACCGGACAGCTCAGCTGGCGCGTCGGTGAGCGGCACCGTGTAGGCGTTGGGGTACGCGTCGACGGCGTGCGATACGCGTATCAGACGCGGCTGGCGGACGGCAATCTCGACGCGGACGGCAACGCCTGCGGATTTGGCGGCTGCCTGTTCACACGACCAGCCGACCGCAATGACCGGTTCACCAGTCTCTCGCCGTCGCTGACATGGCAATGGGCCCCGACCGACGCCACATCATGGACGGTCACCGCCGCACGCGGCGTGCGCATGCCGCAGATCACGGAACTGTATCGGCTGCAGAGCGGGCAAGCCGTTGCCGATCTCGATCCGGAATCGCTCGACAGCCTCGAGCTGGGTGTCGATCACCGGACGTCGTCCCTGCAGGCCCGAGCGGTGGCGTTTGCCGGCATCAAACGCGATGGGATCTTCCGCGACAGCGATGGGTTCAACGTCAACCGGGCAAGAACACTGCACGCGGGTTTTGAGTTTGCCGGCCAACTGAAATTACATCCCCGCGCGACGCTCAGTGCGTCATTCACGCTTGCCGCGCATCGCTATCGATTCTTGCGCCTGACTCCCGGCGCCGAACCGATCCAACGCAATAACGACGTGGACACGGCACCACGCACGCTCGGCCAGCTCGCGCTCACGCTGTTTCCTTTGCCCGACACCACCGCGCACGTCGAGTGGGAGCACATGGGCGGTTACTGGCTCGACGCCGCCAACGCGCATCGGTACGGCGGTCACGACCTGATTCACGCGACGGTCACTCGCCAGTTCGGGCCATGGTCCGTCGGGATCAAGCTGCGCAATGTTATGGACAGGGCGTACGCGGAACGTGGCGATTTCGCGTTTGGACAGTACCGATATTTTCCGGGGCAACCGCGCAGTCTGTTTTTCTCTGCACAACGACGCTTCAAAGCGCTGCGACAAGCCGCCCCATCGCGTTACCAGGGGGCCACTAAGGCGTCAACTCAAACGTGACGCGTGCCTCCACGCGCTGCTCGATGGTCTGTCCGAGAAATTGCCGTGGCTCGAATTCCCATTGCGACACGGCCGCAATGGCAGACCGCTCGAACTGTGTGCTGTAGCGCTCTGAGACCTGCACAGCCTCGACGTCGGCCGTGGTGCCATCAGCCTGCACGGTGAAGTTCACAAGCACAGAACCCTCGGCCTCGGCACGCAACGCGCGCGTTGGATAACGCGGACGCACTACACGGGTGTTGGTCATTTCACCCACGGGAATCACACGCCGCGCCTCCAGACGACGCTGACGATCGAGGAGCGCCTCGCGCGCACGCGCCACGACGGGCGCACCCGATGACAGCGCGTCCGCCGCGTCGAGGTAGCGGGCGGCGGTTGCGAACTGGTCGTCGGCCGCGAGAGCCTGCGCGCGCGCGGCCAGCGACGCGAGCAGACGCGTTTGCGCGGCATTGACAGCGGGGTCATCCGGCGCCGCGGCGCGCCATTGCCGCAGCGCGTCGACCGCGCTCGAACCCGCTGGTGCGATCAGGTTTCCGGCCGCTATCCGCTCCACAAGCTCGGTCTGCTGGCGCTCGGCCGCCGTCGGTGCCGGCGGTGCCGCGTCCTCGGTCGACGCCGCCGCGGGTTGCGGCGCGGCGGGGCTCGCTCGGCGCCGAGCCGCCCGAGCAGACTGGGCTGCCGCAGCGCGGGCGGCGTCAAGCTGTGCGCTCGCCGCAAGCACGCGCTCGTCCAGAGAGGCCTGACCTGTGGTTATCGACACAAGCGTCGCTTGTGCGTCGTCGAATCTGTCGGCATCGACCTGTTCTTTGAATTGTCCCAGTCGTGCGGTCAGGTCGGCGTCGATCGCCTCACGTACCGCCAGCAACGCCGGATCATCGGCGCCGATTCGATTGAGCGACTCGAGCGTGCTCGACAACACAACCGAGTCTCCGCTCGCAATCGCAGCTTCGGCGCGTTCTCGCAACAGCGCTGCCACGCGGTTTACACCATCCGCAACGCGCTCGTCGCCAGGGGACAGCGAGCGCGCGGTCAGAAAAAACGCTAACGCGGAGGAAGCGGGCGGCTGATCGATCTGGCCCGCCGCAAGCGCCAGTTCGCCAAGTTCGAGTGCGCGTGAGAGCCGGTCTTCCGGCAACGGGTCGGTGATCTGGACAGACGAACCATTGCGCGCGCCTGCAGGCGCCTGGCCATCGGTAAAGACAGGCTCCGAGGACGGCAACACAGTCAGTACGAGCCAACCGCCGCCCACCACGAGCAGCACCATCGCCACCACGCCGAGGATGAGGCCCGAGGAGTCCCGCGTTGTTTCGAGCGCCCCGTCGTTCACGGCCTAGTGACTCTGCCCGCGGCGTGCACTCCACAGTGATCGCACGCGCTTAAGACCGCGTAGCACCCGCTCGCTCACAAGTCCGGTCAACGAGTCGCTCTCGCGCACAGAGAAGCGGTCCGCCAGGGCGGGATTGCGTCGAAGCACAATATGACGCCGCAGGGCGTCGCGAACGTGCCGATGGCAATCCTCGGGCGTCAGTGGCGCGTCCACGAAGCGAAACACCTGTCCATGATTGATCAATCCGATCATGACGTCCGCATCGCGGTGCCGCCCTGCAACGAGCGTAACGAGCGCCGGCAGGCGCGCCTTCAGCATACCGGTGAGAGATCTGATCACGTCCGGATCGGTTGTGACATCGGTGATCAGAACCGCTGGTGCCACCCGACCGACAGCCTCGACAAGACGGACGGCGTTGGTGGCGTGGAACGTGTAAAACGTGCCGTCGAGCGCATCACCAACCCGCTCAGCAAAGTGCGCATCGGACGAGAACACCATGACGGAGATGTTGTAACGACCGCGTCCCACGCAGCGCACGCGCGCGGCCGGCGGTGCCATGACAACGCGCGGCCGCTCGGGAGGCAGCGGCGCCGTGGTGTCGTGCGGTGACTCATCCGCGTCGACAACGGTCACCGTGTCGCCGGCCATTACGATCTCCACCGCCGTGTCGTCGATCGGCGTCGGCGCGCTCGGCTCAGCACTGTCCTCGGACAACGCCTCCACATCGTGCTCGCCGATGTCGCTGTCGGAGGCGCCTTCGGACCGGGCGCTTTGGGCCGTGTCGCGCGCGATTCGCGCGGCCTCGCCGATCGTGCCACGCAGTTCGGTTGCCGCGCAGGGTTTATTCAGGAATCGAAAGACCTCGCCGTCGTTCATCGCCCCCTGGATCGCATCCAGATCGGAATAGCCGGTAAGCAGAATTCGTACCGTACCCGGCGAGCATTTTTTGGCGGCGGTGAGCACCTCCACACCGCTCATCAGCGGCATACGCTGATCGGCCACGAGAACGTCGATCGGTTGCTGCGCCACGATGCGCAGCGCTTCATCGCCGCGCGTGGTCAGGAACAACTCATAGTCACGCCGAAACATGGCCCGCATGCTGTTGAGCACGCGCTTCTCATCGTCCACAAATAAGAGTCGCGGTTTGTCCGGTGCCGCTACCTCAGCGCTCATTCAGGCACCGCCATCAATCGCCGGCCACAGCCAGCGCAAGCGTGTCTTCATCGCTCGACGCGACCGATTCCATCGTGTCGGCAGGGGTATATACAGAATCACCAAAGGCCGCCTCAATCGCTTCGGCGGTGTGCGCCACCGGAAGGTAAAGGGTGAATGTGGACCCAACACCCAGTTCGGATTCAATGTCCAGATGACCACCGTGCTTTGCGAGAATGTCATCTGCGATGGACAAGCCAAGGCCCGTGCCCGATCCCACGTCCTTGGTCGTAAAGAACGGGTCGCGAATCTTCTGCATTAACGCGTCATCGATACCCGATCCGGTATCCGATATGGCCGCAAACACCATGTCATCCGCGACGCCGGTCCGGATGGTGATCGCGCCCGTACCAGCAATGGCCTGCGACGCGTTGGTAATAAGATTCAGCAGCACCTGATTGACCTGAGAGGGCGCACAGGTAATCGGGGGCAATTCAGCAAGCTCTGTGTGCACCTGCACACGCGTTTTCAGCATGTTCTTTGCAATGACCAGTGTACGCTCGACACCGTCGTTCAAATCATAGGTGTCGACCGGGGCGCGATCCAGGCGACTGAAATCCTTGAGTCCTTGCGCGAGCACCGTCAGTTCTTCCAGCCCCTCCAGATTGTCGTCGGTCAGAAGCAGTACTTCCTTAAGTTCGTCTCTGATCTCGCCTTCGACCAGCGCCTTCTGAAGTTCCTTCAGGCCTTCGACGAAACGGCGCCGCGCCGCTTCGGTCGTTTCGTCCTGCCGTCGCGTGGGCACCAATCGGCGATGACAAAGATCGATGAACGCCTCCACGCGAGCAAGCGTTTCCTTATTGAGCGTCGTATTGCTCTGCAAGTAGAGCAGCGGTGTGTTGATCTCATGGCTGATGCCCGCCACCAGCTGACCGAGAGAGGACATTTTCTCGGCCTGGACAAGTTGCACCTGGCTGTCCTTCAGTTCGTCATAAGCGCTGTGCACCTCCGCCGTCCTCGCGGCCACCCGCGCTTCGAGATCCTCATTGGCCTTGGCGAGCTGCGCGTTTGCTTCATTGACCTCGGCATAGCTGCGGTTCAGTCGAACACCCAGCCACCCGAGTCCGGCAAATAACGCGAGGCTGTAAACACTGACCAGCACGCGGGCATCATTGCGGGACCGGACGTCGGCCGCATGGGTGCTCCGTAATGCGTCCATCAGCGCGGCAGAGGCCGACGCGAAACCGCTCTGCTCCACCGTCTGAACCTCCTCGCCAACAGGCGTCCGCGCCGTGACCACTGTATTCATCGCGGACGTGACATCGAGAAGCCATAACGGCGCGGCCCCGTCGACAAACGAGATGCTCTGAATTTGATCGAGAAGCGCGTCCGGGTCACCGGATGCAGAGCGCCCGTAATCCAGAACCCGCAGCATCAATCCAAAAAAGCGCTGGGACGCGTCCCCCTCACCTGTCTCTCGCAACTGCTGGACCGCCGCCGGTCCCTGCTCGCGGACGGTCTGCAGAGCCGCCTGGTATCCGGTTCGACGTGATTCGATGTCGGCTGCACGCTGGACGGCTTTGTCCGCGGCAGACGAAAATGCAGCGCGCGCCTCGGCCAGAAGCGCCTCGTCGCGCGTGCGCGCTACGACCGCGCGCGTCTGCTGTTCGAAGCGGGCGCGAGGTCCGTCCATGGCGCTGGCGTCGCCATCGCGTTGCGGCGAGCGGAGCTGCTCCAGAAGCCCGTTGTACGTGCCAACGGCGTTCTCTATTGCGTTGATGTCAGCGTAGTGCTGTTGATACGCGGCGGCGCCCAGCGGGCGAGAGGCGTAGATCAACACCACGAGGACGCCCACCGCCAACATGGCGGCGGCGATCGCGGCCCAGGTGCGATTCATGTGTCGTACCCACAGTTATTTTGATGCTGTGAGGTGTACGTTGCGACGCCCCACAGACCCCCAGTGTGCCTTGACGCCCGAATGCCTCAGAAGGACGAGCTGTCAAACATTCCGACACGTTAGCACGATTTTTCGTCAAATCGCAGGCGCCCCGGTCGTGCAGGCTCGGACACTGCGAGGCGTGAACAGGACCGGCGCGGCGTCAAACGCCGCGCCGTTCAATTGCGGGAATCGGCATCATTCGACAGCGGCAGAACGGGGCCCATTCGGATCTTCGGTCACCAGTCGAATCTCCACGCGGCGTTCGGTCGCCAGCTGATCGGGGTCGTCTGCCCTCGCGGTGGCCGCCTTCTCTCCGTGGGCGGTCACATCAATCTGGCTGGCGTGGGCGCGGGACTTCACCAGCGCTTCACCGACCGCTTCGGCGCGGGTGCGGGAAAGCGACAGATTGTCCGGCGCCGGCCCACGACCGTCGGCGTGCCCATCCAGCTGCACCCGAATCTCGGGGTGACGCTCAAGATAGTGACCCAGAATCGCAAGTATCTCGTGATCATCCTCACTGAGCGTCGCATCGCCAGTGGCGAATCGGACCCGCAGTGCAAGCGCGCTGAGCAACATCTGATCCTCGGTCAACGCTTCGATCCTCTGGGATTGCTCGTCCACCCGCGCATTGCGCTCGGACAGCGTGGTTTCGACCTGTTGCAGCGCCAGCGTCGAGGCCGCCAGTCGGGCGTTGATATCGTCGAGCTGCTCGTTCAACGCGATCGCCATCGCATTGCCATCCTCAATCCGTTCGCTGCGATTGGCGTAGTGGCCTCCCAACGCCGCGCCTGCAATCAAGCCCACCGGACCGCCTGCAATCGCGCCGACGACGGCACCGCCGAGTACACCCCTGTTCTCGCGGGGCGACGCCGCCCCGGCCGTGACGCTACCAAACGTCAGAACCAGCGTGCTGACACCAGCGACCCACGGTGTGACCTTGTTCAATGTGTTCATGATTCATCCTCGTAAAGGTAAAGTGGTTTACGGGAACCATGACACCGCAGCGAGTGGGCAGAAAACGGCGCAACAGGTGGCGCCAACGGTCCAAATAATGATGAAATCTGATGGTGGCGTGGGCCGACCAGTCAGGACGATACCGGCTGATGGCCGCGCACAAGATCGCGATGATGAACCACCCGGTTTCCACCCTCTCGGCGCGCCCGGTACAGCGCGCGATCGGCTGCCCGTAACATGGCGGGCGCGTCGGCGAATGCGTCGTTCAAATCGACGAGTCCGATGCTAACCCGTACATCGGGCCACTCGCTCGCAAGATCAGAGCGTACGGTTTCGCGAAGATCCGCCGCCATGCACTTCGCCCTCACGCTACCCACACCCGGCATGACGACCAGCAAGACCCTGTCACCGTAACGTCCTGCGGGCGCAGCGTGCTCACCATGGGCGACGCACAGACGGGCAACGACGTCCGCAAGCTGTCTCGACATGGCCCCGGCTCTGGACGACTGCGAGGTGGCGTCAATAAGCGCGCAACTGAGCGGCATGGCCAGCGCACGATGGCGTTTAAAGAGAGCAATGCAGTGGTTTAGCGCTGCGCTCGCCGATACGACGGGCTCACGTATCGAGTCGGCTGGCGTAAGGTGCTCGCCCGCATTCAGCTTGGCGTGGTTGCGATCCGGCGCCGAATCGGGCGCTGCGTCGATCAGCCCCAGCGCCTCACACGCAAAGTCGCTGGCCAACGCGACTTCGCGGCGCCCAAACGTCAACTGGTCACGTCGCACCATCAAAACAATAGCCCAGTCCTCGTCTGCCAGTCGGGCCGGAACAATGGCAATACAGCCCGCTTCCGGACCGTCGTGCGCAACGCCAAGATCGTTGGCGAAGAGCACAGCCGGTTGCCCTGATCGGCACACACTTTCAAGAAGACCCGACCGACCCGCGACGAGTGCATCGAACGTCTCCCGAAACGCCAGACCATCATCGGCGATCAGAGAACGGGTGGCGTCTTGGTGACGAACCACCGCCGCCGCCGCAAGCGGCACAACGTCATGCAGGTGCGACAAGAAGCTCGTGGCAATCGCCTTTTCATTCGTTCCACTGGCGATCATGCGGGCGGCCTGAAGCGCAAAGCTTCGTCGTGCGGTCTCGGCTCGCTGCTGCGCCATGCCGGTGGGATCGTGCGAAAGCTGAACGTCGAACAACCGTCCCAGCTGATTGAGACCGACGCTCCGGTAACTCAGGTACGCCGTTGCAAACAAAAGCACCACGATCAGGCATATGGCCTCGAGCGCGTGGCTCGCCCATGATTGCCCGCTCGAAAACACAAGCCCGATCAGAGTGGCCAGCACGGGGCCATACCATGCGGTGTGCAACAAGAGTGCGCGGGTTTCCCGACGGTCGCGCCACGACGTCAGCGATGCCCGAAGTCCGAGGATCGTGACACCGGCGACGCTGATGGCAAAAAGGGCGATTGCCGTGGTCGAGTCGTGGTTCAATACAAGTCCGGCGCACAGAGTCAATCCAATCAGCCCCGAAACGAACCAACGTTTCTGACGAGTTGGCGACGAATAGTCCAACGTCAGAAACGTAAAGTTGAGCGCGCAGATCAGGGCGACCGCTACCCACACGAATGTGGGGGCCTTCAATGCGTGCTGCCGGACGCCCTCCAGAGACAGGAGCGTGGCAAACAATGAAGCGGCCAGCCCACCCAGATACAACAGTCGGCGATCACCCCAGAACGCGCTGATCACAGATCCCATCAGAGCAACGACAAGCAGCGTTGCAAAGACCGGTTGATTGACGTGTGTCAGATAAGGCGTTTCGTTAACGTGATTGCTGGCAAACGACACGCTTCCGAAGAGGCTGCCGGCGACGACCATTCCGCAACGTGAGATCGATGACCGCATCCCGCGATTATGCACGGGATGCGCGCCAACATGGTTTCGGGCGAGACGGTTATATTGGAAACGACCGCCCTGCGGTGTGTCGTCAGCGAGCGGACGCGCTGGACCGGAATGTGGCCGGGTCCAGCTCGTGACGATGCAGCAGTTTGTAGAACTTGCTTCGGTCACGGCCGGCCAGTTTGGCCGCGCGGGAGACATTGCCCTTGGTCCGGCGTAAAACGCGCACAAGATACTGCCGCTCGAAACGACTCCGCGCCTCGTTCAGTGTCGGCATATCAGTCAGGTCCTGGCTGATCGCGGTGGACACAATGGATCTTGGAATAACGGTCGATGTTGATAGGGTCACGGTGAGCTCCACGACGTTGCGAAGATGTCGGACGTTGCCCGGCCACGCAGCCGATGTCAGGGCCGCGATGGCGTCGGGGGTGAATGTGTGTGCGGGTCGGCCCGTCTGGTTGCAAAATCGCGTCAAGAGCCGATCCGCCAAGTCGGGAATATCCTCGCGCCGCTGGTCCAGTGGGGGCAGCGCAAGGTTGATGATGCTGAGCGGGTAGTAAAGTTCATCGCACAGTCCATCGTGGTCTGTGCCGATGCCGGTCTGACGCGGTGCGGTCGCGGTTTCGCGCGAGGCAATGACCTGCGTGCGCTCGCGACCCCATCCGGCTGCTGCGTCGCCGCGGTTCAGCCAGGCGCCCAGCGACCGTTGCGCCGAGTGAGGCATGCGCTCCACGTCTTCGATAAACAGAGTGACTGCGCCGACTGACGGCAGTGTCGATTCAAGCGACATCAACAGAGGGTCTGCCCCCTCCACCGCCAGAAACCCGGCATGCGTTCCGCAACGCTGAACATGGATGGCGCGGGCGACCGTCGATCGTCCGCTGCCCGGCGGGCCGGATATCAGGGTCGACGCCCCGCTGTTTGCGGACTGAAGGGCGCGTTTGGCGACCTGCGCCATGCCACTGCTTTGGGCGACGAGTTGGTCGACGCCTCGTCCGGTTGCGGTCCCGGCGCTCGCGGTTTGAAATAATGCGTTCACGCCTCGCACGGTGCGCCGCCGGGCGCGCCCGTTCAAATGTCGTCAAAAGCAGACACCCCGTCATGCAACGGGGTGCTAGACTGGTGTTTTCGGCGGCGATCGCCGCTCTAACATGCTAGACACGCTCGAAAATATTGAAACACCGGAGGGGGTCAGCCTGAGCGTAAGGCCGGCCGGAATCTACGCCCGCAGTCTTGCGCGGTTGATCGATACGCTGGTGCAAGGGTGCGTTTTCGCCGCCGTCTATTTTTTGCTGAATCTGCTCGGCGAGCTGTTCATCGGGCTGGCGCTCATCGTTCTATTTGTCACGAAATGGCTTTACGACGTGCTTTTCGAAGTCTTAATGGGCGGCGCAACACCGGGTAAGCGGGTGTTGGGCCTGCATGTGGTCTATACCAATGGCGCTCCGGTCGGCGCCAACGGCTCTGTGGTCCGAAATTTTCTGAGAATCGTAGACTGGTTACCGGCGCTCTATGTCTTTGGGGTTGTGCTTAGCCTGTTCAATGCCAGGTTCCAGCGTCTTGGCGACATCGCCGCCGGCACTGTGGTCGCCTATCAAGACGACGCCAAACTCAGTGCGGCGGGCCTCATCGTCGATGCTGCCTCACCGATGCGCTTGGCATTCTCTCGCGACGAACACCGCGCCATCGCCAATTTCGGCGCCCGCGTCGACAGCCTGTCGGCCGAACGACAGGTCGAACTCGCCGAGCTCCTCACCCCATTGAGTGCGCTGGAGGGGCGCGAGGCCGTGCAGGCCCTGCAACGCCATGCCGGCTGGCTGAGCGGTCACTGAATGAAGCAACGCGATTTCGAAAAAACGTACGAGGAGACTTGGAAGCAGCTCGAGCGATGGCTCGACACGCCCGACACTGGCGATGTTGATCCGGATATCGTGCCCGGCCTGTACCGCAAGGTCTGTCATCACCTTGCTTTGACGCGGACCCGGCAGTACTCACCCGCACTGGAGGACCGGCTCAATCGTCTGGCCCTGCGCGGGCACCGCGCTCTGTACGCGGCACGCGTGAGCACGTTCGGAAATCTGTGGCGACTGTTTGGCAGCACGTTTCCACGTTCGGTGCGCCAGAACGCGTGGGTGGTGCTGGTCAGCGCGATTTTGTTTTACGGCCCGTTCGCCGCCATGGTCGGCGCAATCGCCATCAATCCGTCGTTAGCCTACAGCGTCATGTCGGCAGACCAGCTTGACCAGATCGAAGCGATGTACAGCGATGTGGAGAACGACAGCAGTCGTGACTCCACGACGGACCTGATGATGTTCGGCCATTACATTTACAACAATATCGGCATCGGTTTCATGACGTTCGCTGCCGGCGTGGTGCTGGGGCTCGGCTCGGTTTTCGTACTCGTAAGTAACGGGCTGTTCATCGGAGCCGTCTTTGGCTATCTGACCCACGCTGGGCTTGGCCATGTTCTTTACCCGTTCGTCGCCGGTCACGGAGCGTTTGAGCTCAACGCGATCGTTCTGGCCGGCGCCTGCGGCTTGCGTCTGGGCATGAGTCTGGTCGCGCCCGGCCGTCGGCGACGGTCCGACGCGCTCCGGCACACGGCCAGCGATACCATGCCGATGGTTTACGGCTTTACAGCGATGCTGTTGATAGCCGCGTTCATCGAAGCGTTCTGGTCGAGCACCTCGTGGTCCCCGCCGACCGTCAAGTACACCGTGGCCGCCCTTCTGTGGGTGGGTGTGGCGCTCTACTTCGTCTTTGCCGGGCGCCGCGATGCAGCTTGATCGCCTGACGGTAGCACTGCGGCCGCGGACCGATTGGGAAGCGATCGATCTGGGGCTGAGGCTCGCCCAAAGACACGCCAGCATTCTTTTTCCCATCTGGGTGATGACCAGCGTGCCGTGGGCGCTTTCGATTTTGCTCGTCGGAATCACCACGGATCACATAGGACTGGCGCTGCTTGTACTCTGGGTGATCAAACCTCTGTTTGAACGGCCGCTCCTGCACGTGCTGAGCCGCGTCGTATTCGGCGACGAACCAGCGCGTCGCGAGTGGTGGCGCATCGCATTGCGTCAACCGTTTGTGGCCGGCGCCTTTGGCGCGATCACATGGCGGCGACTCTCGCCCGCCCGAGCGTTCAATTTACCGGTTCAGCAACTGGAGAAACTGGCGGGAGGCGCCCGCCGGAAACGCCTGCAAGTCCTGCATGCCAACACCGGCAGTGCCGCCATGGCGCTTACCGGTTTGACGTTCTGCTTGTTCATCGTCGGCTCTGTTACGTTATTTTATGTTGCGTTGTCACTTGCCAGCGGACAGCTCGTGGGCGTTGAGACGCAGCCCTTCGACGGTGTTTTGGTAACCGTTACCGAGCGACTCGACGAGGCAGGCGTGTTCTGGGACATCGTCGCTTACGGTGTGGTCTGGCTGGTCGACGGCCTACTCACGCCATTCTACGTCGCGGCGGGATTCTCGCTTTATCTCAACCGCCGCACACATCTTGAAGCGTGGGACGTGGAACTGATGTTTCGCAACATGGTGTTGCGTCGAGCGAGCGCGATTCTGATTCTGGCCGTGTCCATCGGACTGATCGGCCCACCTGACGCCATCGCAGATAACCTTGAGGGCGAGCGCGATGCGCGTCGCTCGCAAATTGAACAAATCCTGGACGATGATGACTTCGGACGCCCGAGGACCGTGACCCGATGGACCGCCAAGAACAAAGATGACGAATCGCTCGAAACCGACACTGGCGATCTCGACGCGCTCGACCTGGATGAGTCCTCGGCGCTACTAAACTGGATCACCCGTGTCGGTAGCGCCGCCGCGGAGACAGTGGTCTGGCTGATTTTTGCAGCGTTTTTGCTCGTTATTTATCGCTTCCGGTCCCGCTGGTTGCCTTACTTTGCACGCGCCGCCACTACCGCGCGACCGGCAGCGCCGACCAGCGGTGGTCTGCTGCTCAAACGCGAGGAACTACCGGACGACGTACCCGCGCAGGTGCGCGCACTCTGGGAGTCGGGTGCCCGGCGGGACGCCCTCAGCCTGCTCTATCGGGCGACTCTGACGGCGCTGAACGAACAGCATCAACTCGGTCTCGATAGCAGTGCCACCGAAGGCGATTGCGAGCGGGTGGTCGCCCACCGCCTTTCCGGTGATCGGGCGACCTACTTCAAAGAGATCAATCGCGTCTGGCAATCCCTCGCCTACGCACACCGTTCACCGCAAACCGCGCAGGTCATGACGCTGTGTTCACAATTCGGCCTGATCGATCCCCAAGGCGCGGCCGCGTGAGGACGACCAGTGAGTGAACGCTCAGTTGCGGTAGGCGCGCTGCTGGTCGCGGTGGCCGCGGCAGTGGCGTTTTTTCTGTCCCAGTACGAGCGGACCGACGTCGAGGAACAAACATCGCCGTCGATCGAGGCGATGCGCAACCCGCTGCTCGCCGCAGACCGTCTGCTTACGAGCCTCGGGTACGACGTCTCGATTCGTGAGAATCTCGCGACCAGTCTCGAATTGCCGCCACCCGATGCGACCGCCATCCTACGCGGCGGCTACAGCAGCATTCCCGACGGCGAGCTCGATCCACTTCTGAATTGGGTGGCCGACGGCGGTCACCTGATTGTCGAGATCGAGACCCTGTGGGAGGGCGCGGTGGATCCCATTTTCACGCCGCTGGACGTAAGCGTGATCGAGCGTCCGTGGCCCGATAGTGACGAGGCAGCGGCAGAAGCCATCGGGCCCAATCCGGCCGAGACGCCGGACCGCGCCTACCTCGGCGACATGGCGTTGGACAATCACAAATCCATCAAGTTGGGCGCGACGCCCGCTGAGCGTGTGATTCACGACCAGTTCGGCGTGTTCGCGGCACGACTGGCGTATGGGGAGGGTCGTGTGACGGCGGTCGCCGACCTCAGCTTTATCGTCAATCGCCGAATCGGACAGCAGGACCACGCTTTTTTGTTAACGTCGTCGCTGGCGCCAGCCGAACAGAGCGGGCCAGTCTGGATGATCTCAAACGCTCGCTTTCCGTCGTTGCTCGCTTTACTGACCGACCGGATCGCGCCCGTCATGGCCCTTGCGGGGCTGACGCTGTTGCTGACGCTGTGGGGGACAACGCAGCGCTTTGGTCCGCTTATGTCCGCACCCGGACAAGCACGCAGAGCGTTTATTGAACACGTCGAGGCTACCGGGCGATTCCTGTGGCGGCACCAGACAGGTGCGGGCCTTTTGAAGGAGACCCGGTCAGCCCTTTTGGCCGACGCCCGCCGGCGCCACCCGCCGCTGCGCCGCGGGACGACGGACAAGCACGTGTTCGTGACAACAACGCGGAATCACGCCGCACCGGCGAGCACACCAACATCCAGAAGATGTATCGGTTGACACCCAGCGCCCACGGCACGCTCGATCGGCTCGCGCAAGTGCT
>JBCCMA010000050.1:0-21542 GCA_039026595.1 Pseudomonadota bacterium | reverse complement strand
TGCCGGGCCGCCCGGCATGAAACCGCCCGAGTTGCCCGCACCTGCTTCCGTGAAGAAGCTACCCCCTGAAGTCACGACAGCGCGGAAGTCATCGGGTTGCGCAAACGTCGTTGCGTCGTTGGTTGGATCGATATACAGCGCCGCGAAGCCGCCGGCCGAAAATTGCATACCCTCCAGACAGGCGTAGAGGAACGCACCGCTTGCACCAAGATTCAGCCACTGCAGCCGCTCGAAGGGCCCCTCGTTCCACACTGGAATACGAAGGTTGCTGGTGTAGTTATCGCAGCGCCCATCGAAATCCGGAACCAGCATGCGGGGGATGCGCAGCGGGTTATCTCGCACCGGAGGCGCACCAAGACCCAAGAATGTCGCATCGCCCTCAACGACAGATGCGTACCGACCGAAAGACTCCCGGGCCGAGTTTTCAAGGTGCCAAAGCCCGGCCAACCCGTCTCGAGGTTCCGAGATCTGAACCGCGATGTCTTCCCGAATGTCGGAGCGGGAACGCGCCACGTCCCAAACGCGCACCTCAGCGATATCGCCGATGAAGTTACAAGAAGAGAAACCACAGCTGAAGCTGGGCGCACCGCCTATAAACAGCTCGCTGGTGTTAACGGGCAACGGTGCAGGGGTATCCGCCTCGAAATCGATAATACCGTTGATGTAGTAGACGCGCCGTACGCCATCAAACGTGACCGCGACGTGCGTCCACTCACCGATTGGAATGTCGGAGACACCGTCGCGGGATGAATTTAGCCCGCTTGTGTAGAAGCGGAGCTTTCCGTTGCAGATGGCAAGCGAATAACCGGAGGTTCGATTCTTGTCGACAATGGTCCGACAGAACGTTGTGCCTCCGGGGCGAACCCACGCCTCAATAGTGATCGCGCCCGGTGGATTGAGCTGGGGCGAGTTAGGCACAACAATCCGGTCATCAGCACCGCTGATGCGGAGCGATCTTGAACCGGCCGATACCTCTATCGCCACCAAGAGCAGGGCCACGGAGAAAAGAGAGACCGCTAGCCATCTTGCAGGCTGGCTCCACGGCTTCCGGCTATTGACGTCCATGTTAGCGCCCCAAAGTTGCCTTAACTTCAGGATAGACCAGATGGCGAGCGACGTGCATGACAAGCCGCATTTGGACTGAGATGGAGAGCCTCTATACGCTGCCGTGGCGAAAGAACCCCGGCAGGTCGTAAGAATTAAATGTGTGACCAAAGTTGATCCCGACCTGATCGGCCGGGATCACTTCATTCAGCAGCAGCACGACTCCGCGCAGCACTTGCAGCTTTTCTCAGCGCAGCACGTTTTGCCGTCGCACTCGCACTTGCAGCTCTTTGTGTCATTCATGATGAACTCCCCACACTAGTTTGCTCCGGAAGTCCTTCGATCTGATCCGCCAACGTGCGTAATCGACGGGCGATTTCGACACGATTCAGCGAATAGATCCGCTCCCGGCCCTTCTTCTCCACCTCCACGATGCCCTCCTGCGCCAGTGTCTTCAGATGACGCGACGCAACGGACGCGTCCACCGTGCAGTTTTCGCAAAGGCACATGGCGTTTTGAGGCTCATCGCAGTGGCAGAGCTCGTACACGATCGACAGACGGTTGTACTCGCCCAGCGCTTTGAGCAGGTCGGCGAGTTGCTGTCTTTCGGGTAGCACAGGGAGATATTTGCATGTTTGTACAAATACGTCAATGTAATGATATTACCTTTCGGTGTCGGTACGGCGGACTGCTTGACGCTATAACGAATCTTTTCGTAGATTGCCGAATAAAGGGATGGCAGATACAAAATCAAGGGGACGGCATCAGATGATCTTCAGGACGCTTCAATGCAAAAAAGGCGACGCAAGTTGGGCGATTGGGCTAGGGGTAGCGCTGACATTTATGCACAGCGCGCCAATGTCGTTCGCGGAAACCACAACCGCAGCACCTGTTCAGGACAAGACGTCCAGCGGACCCTGCCAAACCGAGCAACACCGCCAATTCGATTTCTGGCTCGGCACCTGGGACGTGTACAACCAGGCCACACCGGACAAGCCACCGTCACGCAATGTGATCACCCTGAAGCACGGCGGCTGTACCGTCCACGAGGAATACGTGGCGGGCCGGTACAACGGTTCGAGCGTCAATATCTATAGCAGCGCCACGGGTTCGTGGCATCAAACCTGGACCGACGTGGTCGGCACCGCCCTGTTTCTGAAAGGCGGGCTCGATGAGCGCGGTCGGATGGTGCTTTTTTCCAGCGGGGAGTCGGGCCCGCTGGACCGCATTACGTGGACGCCGCTCGATAACGGCGATGTCCGTCAGCACTGGCAGCAGTCTAAAGACAATGGAGCGACCTGGGTGGACGTCTTCGATGGCCTCTACAAAAAGGCCGCCGACTGACTTAAGCCTCTGACGCGATCACGATTCACTCCGGATCGTCATCCAACTGCCGGAGTCGCTTTATAAGTGCGTCCACCTCAGGACCGCCGAGCACGTCGGCAATATTCTGATTGTAGTCGGCCGCCATTTGGCGCAGGGATTCGAACGTGCGCGCGCC
This sequence comes from Pseudomonadota bacterium, assembly GCA_039026595.1. Taxonomy (GTDB): domain Bacteria; phylum Pseudomonadota; class Gammaproteobacteria; order Steroidobacterales; family JBCCMA01; genus JBCCMA01. Next base: position 18,997 of record JBCCMA010000050.1, on the reverse strand, counting down.
TTTCGCAGTCAGCACAAGATGATGCTGCCGCCGGTCATTCGCCACCGGCCTGCGCCCCAGCCACCCGCGATTCTCCAGACGCTCCACGGCCCGCGAGATTTTCGATTTCTCAAGTCCCGACCGTCGCGCAATCTCGGCAGCGCCGATCGGTCCGTACTGGCCCACATTGAACAGGACCCGCCAGTCGGTGCGTCGCAGGTCGTAGCGCTCGCGGTAGATGGCGGCAAACGCTTCGCCGGTCTGCTCCGCGGCTCGGAACAGCCGATAAGGCAGGAAGTCTTCAAGATCAAACGACATGACGGTAATTGATCGTTGCATTCGCAACGTTTATCCTAGCGGACCCTCACCCGGGAGTCACGCGACACCCACCGCAAGAGACCGCACGCTATGCCAAACGATCAACTGCAGTACATGCCCGGATTCGGCAATGATTTTGAGAGCGAAGCGCTACCCGATGCGCTGCCCGTAGGCCGCAACTCCCCGCGACGTTGTCCGTACGGGCTGTACGCCGAGCAGCTCTCGGGGTCGCCGTTCACCGCACCCCAGGCCACGCTTGAGCGGTCGTGGCTCTACCGCATCCAGCCGTCGGTCAAGCATGTGGGACGCATGCAAAAGATCGACCTGCCGCTTTGGAAGAGCGCACCGAACATCGTCAAGGGGGTGGTGTCGCTCGGACAGTATCGTTGGGACCCGGTGCCCTTCCCCAGTGAGCAGACCACGTTCGTCACCGGCATGCGCACCATGACCACAGCTGGCGACGTGCACACCCACGTTGGAATGGCGTCCCATGTGTATCTGGCCAACGCTGATATGGCCGATGAGTACATCTATCTGGCGGATGGCGAACTGCTCGTGGTGCCGCAGTCGGGCCGTCTTAAAATCTCCACTGAGTTCGGCATTCTGATGCTTGAGCCGCTGGAGATTGCCGTATTACCGCGGGGCATGGTCTTCAAAGTCGATCTGCCCGACGGAGAAGCGCGCGGCTTTGTCTGCGAAAACTACGGCGCCAAGTTCAATCTACCCGGGCGTGGTCCCATCGGTGCCAACTGCCTGGCGAATCCACGCGATTTCAAAACACCGACGGCGTGGTTTGAGGACCGCAAGTCAGAATGCGGGATCACCGTGAAATGGTGCGGCGAATTTCACCGATCGGTGATCGACCATTCACCACTGGACGTTGTGGCGTGGCACGGCAACTACGCCCCGTACAAATACGATCTGCGCCACTTTGCGGCGGTCGGCTCGATCACGTTCGACCATCCGGATCCTTCAATCTTTACGGTATTGACGGCGCCGACGGCCGAGGAAGGCACGGCGAACATCGACTTTGTAATTTTTCCGCCGCGCTGGTTGCCGCAGGCCAATACATTTCGGCCGCCGTGGTACCACAAGAACATCATGTCCGAACTGATGGGCAATATTTACGGCGAATACGATGCCAAACCGCAGGGGTTCTCTCCGGGCGGTATCAGTCTGCACAACTGCATGCTGCCGCACGGTCCGGACAACGATGCGTTTATGAAGGCGAGCTATTCCGACGATACGCCGGTCTTTCTCGACAACACGATGTCATTCATGTTTGAAACGCGCTTCCCGCAGATGATCACGGAGTTTGCGGCGACTGAGGCCCCGCTGCAGGACAACTATGTGGATTGCTGGGATGGGCTGGAGAAACGCTTCGACGGCTCGATCGAAGGCAACTGGCCGGATTCCTGAGCCAATCGACTCGCCACGGGCCGCGACCTGCGTCACCGACACCCGTGGCGGACTCCCTTAACGGCGGTTCTTTCGCAACGATGCGCTGGTGGAGAGGTAATCGCCCACGCCAGCGACGGCGCAGATGGCCAAGGTCACCATGGGCAAGAACGGCAGTACGGCGGTTGAGTGCATTTTCAGTCTCCTTACGAATGGTCTATTCCGGTAATTTCAATAATTCTTGAAATTACAAAACTGAAGCTAACTCAACTCGCGCCCACGTCTGTTTCCGGTTGTCTCTGACCTGTTTTCAGAATTTTCCAGCTCTGCTCCGAAAGACCACTCGGGCACTCCGCGTCACGGTATACTCACGCCCGGAATATAAAGAACCGACCCGGCACACGCTGCGGCGGTCATTTTAGGGAGAGTAAACATGGTTCGTTATTTGACGGTGGCCGCGACGGTCGCCCTGATGCCTTCTGCGCTTGCCGTTTCCATCAATGAGATTGCGCCCAACCCGAACGGTGCCGACGGCAGCACCCAGCAAATTGAGCTGCTCGGTACGGCGGGCACGATGTTCAGCGGCGTGCTCCTATCGCTTGAAAGCGACAGCGGCGGTTCCGCCGGTACGGTTGACCGGCTGTCCACCATCACCGGTACGTTCGATGCCAACGGGCTTCTTGTCGTGGACATCAGCGATCTCGAAAACCCGTCAAACACGCTGATCCTGCTCGACAGCTTCAGCGGCAGCGTCGGCGATGATCTCGACGTTGACAGCGACGGCTTGCTCGATGCCAGCGCGCTGTCGCTATTCGGGAATGTGTTTGATGCGGTTGGGATCGCCGACAATACGGGCGATGAGGACTTCCTCTATGCCGAGCAGGTTGGTGGTACCGACCTGGCCTTCAGCGGCGACGAGCCCCAGCTCATCTTCCGCGATGCCGTTTCGCTGATGTGGTACGCCATCAACGACCCGGCGGGCAGCGACGCGGTGGATATGTTTGGCAACGACGTGTCGTTCAGCCTGTTCGACATGGATCCCTCGGTCTCCACGTTTGGCGCGATTAACCCTACGCTTGTACCGGTACCCGCCGCAGCGTGGCTGTTCGCCAGCGCGCTGTTGACGTTGGGTGTGCGTCGCAAGCGCAACTGATCAGCCGCCTCAAGATGCAAAAAAAGCCCGGCTTCATGCCGGGCTTTTTTTCGCCTGCGTGATGTGCGCGTTTACTCGCTCAGCACCTTCGGCCAATTTTCGTTGGCTAACTTGATGAAGCCCTGCGGGTCTTCGCTCCAGGTTTTGCCGACCTTCTTGTTGTAGTTCACGTACAACTTGTCGTCCACAATCTTCCAGACCTTTGGATCACCGGATGCCGTGTAGCCCTGCGAGACGGCCCACGCGCAGTAGCCGCCGTACTGCGGCGCGTAACGCTCGGGATCGCCCGCAAAAAGGTCGCGATTTTCTTCGCTGGTGAACAGCCACGTGGCGCCGTTCCATTCGTGCGAGATCGACTTTTTGCCTTTCTGCGGTTTACCGGCGGTGAAGTAACTCACGGCGTCGTACCCCTTGAGCGCCTTGTCCGATAGCACACTCGTGTAAATGGGGTCCTTATCGGCAAACGCGGCCGGCGCCAGCGCTAGAAACAGCGCCGCGATCAAGCCGCTGAAAAAGGTGCGGGAGAAGGTTGGAAAAGTGATATTCAGTGACATGTTCAGTGTCCTCCTTGTGCCTGCCAGAAGAGACCCGGCCCGTTCCCGAAACATTTCACGATTCTATAAAGCGCATCGCCACGTCGCAGCGCTCATACCGGTCACCGAACTCCGCCATGATGGTGTCGTCATGGACAAAGCCCAGTTTCTCGTAGAGCGCCAGCGCCGCCACATTGCGTTTGTTACTCACCAGAAAAAACCGACTCAGGCGGCCCAGCTCGCGCACGCGCTCGATCACCGCGCGTAGCAGAAATTCGCCCGCGCCGCGCCCGCGCGCGATTTCGCGCACGCCCATTTTTGTGAGTTCCAGGTAGCCCCCGGCTTCCTGTTCGAGCGCGCAGGTGCCCAGCACCTCACCGTCGTCCGTGCCCACGAAGTAGATCTCGCCGCCTTTGTCGATGATCGAGGCTCTTGGATTTCCGAGCACCTTCTTGTCCTTGGGCTCCACCGAGAACATGGCTTCAAGCCACTCGGTGTTGATGTCCTTAAAGGCGTCGGCGAGCTCGTCAGTAAATGGCAGGATCCTCAGCGTGTTGGCGCGTACGCGGTCGACCATCGACGCGGATTTGAGCTGCGACTCGACCTCCGCAATCGACGTCAGAAAATCCGAATCCGTGCCGCGGGTCATTTGTCTGGCGGCCATCTCGACGCGCGGCCACATAACCTGCTTCAAGTCCGCGACGCTCGCACGGCCCTTTTTTGTCAGCGAGACGGTCCGCACGCGCTTGTCCTCATCCGAGGTGTCCGACGCCACCAGACCGGCCTTGACCAGTTCAGAGACCGCGCGTGTTGTGGCCGGCTGGCTGATGCCAAGCACCGCCACGGCATCATTGATGGTCATTGGGCCGTAGCGGTCGAGTGCGGCGATCAGTGGAAACTGACCGGGCTGAAGCGGCGCGCCAAAGTCGGCGTGGATTTTAGCGGCGTCAGCCAACAGCGCGTCGGCCAGCCGCTTCAGGCGGCTCGCCAACGCGAGATAACTCAGATCGGAGAGGATGTCGGCAGCCACCTGATAGCCCTGTATATAGATTGTTATGCATCTGAGCTTACCATAGCGTCGGTGAAGGCCGAGGACCCCCTAGTCTCGGCACGCCGTCCGGTTGGCCACCAACCGGAACAGCGGCGAGCGTTTTCCGTCTTCGTCCAATGCGTAGTGCGTGCGCACCCACTGATTATCGGACACAACCTCAAACTCCGCTTCCCAGCTCGGGCCCTCGGGGTGGTTTTGCCACATCACCATGTTGCCGTCGCGTTCCTTAGCTGACAGGTCGGTCGGCGAGTACGCCTGCGTGTGCAGCCAGGTCATTTGCCAGACCGCGTTCTTGGTATCAAACATCCTCAGGTTGGCGCCGCGCGGTGTGCTGGCGTCGACGGCCGGGTCGATATCGAACCACTCGTCGTAGATCGCCATGCCACCGAGGGCATACCGTCCGCGCCAGAACGCCTTTTGCGGTCGCGGGGGTGACCACTGGTCGGTCTGCCACCGATGCATGTCCACAGACCAGTCGCCGATCAGAAAACTGAACTGGGCCAACTCGCTGGGCGCCGCCTTGTTGACGGTGCCCATGTGGCAATTGTCCGTTGAAGCCGCCGCGTGACCGTCCGCGCCCGCTGTGCTCGCAAGTAACGTCGCGCCCAATAAAGTGACGTAGCGGTAAGTTGTTTGTGCCGACATGTCGTGATCTCCCTGCGTGTATTGCCGCCCCGCACCGCCGATCGGCTTTAAGTCCGAAGCATTTCGTATTTTAAACCCAGGGCCGGCGTCGTGCCAGCAGCGTCACGCGCGTGACCCGATTTCAGAATTCGTCAGGCGAGACGTCCAGGCAGGTGGTGTCGAGCCGGGCAAGCAGCGCCGCCTGCGCCTCGGTTCGCGGCAGCTCGTGACGAAAGAAATACGCGCAGGCGGACAGCTTGCCGCGGTAGAACGCCTGATCGACCGGGGAGGCATTGGCTTGGGCCCGACGCGCGGTGATCGCCATACGCAGCCACATCCAGGCCACGACGATGTGGCCGGTCATATCCAGATAAACCACGCTGTTGGCCATCGCCTTGTCGAGCTCACCGCCCGCCGCCGCGGCGCCCAATGCGGCGCTGCTGTGCCCAAGCCGTTCCACCGCCTCGGCCAGTGCGCGCGCGTGCGGCGCAAGCTCGTCGTCCTGGGCCGCTTCCTCGATGCTCGCTTGCATGTGCGCCAGAAGCACCTTCAGACCCGCGCCCTGATCCTTAAGCAATTTCCGTCCGACGAGGTCCAGGCTTTGAATGCCCGTGGTGCCTTCATGGATTTCATTAAGCCGGTTGTCGCGGTAAATACGCTCCACCGGGAAGTCGCGTGTGTAGCCGTAGCCGCCCATGACCTGAATGGCGAGATGGTTGGCCTCAAGACCGTGCATTGACGGCCAGCTTTTGACGATGGGCGTCAACAGCGCGAGCAGCGCATCCGTGTCGTTGGGTTTGTCCGCACGCTCTTCGCAACGCTGCGCATCGACCAGATCGGCCGCAAACAAACAAAGGGCCATCGCGCCTTCGGCGATCGCCTTTTGCGCCAACAGCATTCGCTTGACGTCGGCGTGCTCGATAATCGGGATCGGCGCGGAGGCCGGCGACCCCGTCAGCGGACGACCCTGCACACGATCACGGGCGAAGGCGAGTGAATAGCGATACCCGTTCCACGCAAACTGCGCCGCCGACAACCCGACGCCGATGCGCGCTTCGTTCATCATATGGCACATGCCGGCCAGCCCCTTGCCCGGCGCGCCCAACAACTCGGCGACACACGGTCGGTCTTCACCGAGAACGGGCACCGTATTGACCGTCCCGCGCTGGCCCATCTTGTGGTTCAGGCCGGCGATGTGGATGCCGTTTCGTTCGCCGGTGTCCGGGATGTACTTCGGCGCGAGAAAAAGCGACACACCCGCACTGCCGGACGTGAGGCTCCCGTCGTCGTTTTCAATCTTCGCCAGCACCATATGCACGATGTTGTCGGACAACGCGTGGTCCCCGCCGGAAATCCACATCTTGCTGCCGGTCAGATGGTAGGTGCCGTCAGACTGGCGCACGGCGCGCGTGCGAATGTCGCCCACCGACGAGCCGGCCTGCGGCTCTGACAACATCATTGTGCCGAACCACTCGCCGCTGACCAGCTTGGGCAGATAGCGCGCCTTCTGGTCGTCGGAGCCCACCACATCGAGCATGTTGGCGGCCGCCGCGGTCAGAAACAGATAGCCGATGCCGGTTCCGGCGTGCGCGGCCACTGGCGCGCCAAGCGCCTGAGTGACGGCATACGGCAGCCCCATCCCGCCCCACACCGGCGCGAACCCGGCCGAATGAAACCCACTAGCGATATAACTCTTCAGGGCTGGCGCCAAGCTTGGATGGTTCCAGACCTCGCCATCGCGCAGCTCGGGCTCGTGCGCATCAAGCGTGTCGGCCAAGCCGCCCAACTCCGCTTCGGACAGTTCCATTACCGCGTCGAGCATGGCTTCGATGTCCTCACGATCAAACTCGGCGTACGCCGCGTGCGACAACGTCTCGCTGGTGCGCCCAGCCTCGAATAACCAGAAGATCAGGTCGCGACGGTATATCAGCTGTTCGGTTTGCATGCGGTTGCTCTTCCGTTTTTGTTCTTTCGTGTTCAGGCGCAGGGACAGCGCCTGACTGTAACCAACTCTGCCAGCCGCACAAAACGTCGCATTGCATCCACACGGGCGCGGTGAAAAACTCGCGTCATGGTTTCAGGATTGACGGTCATCGCCGCGTTGTGCGGCATCGTCGCGCTGTCAGAGTTTCTGGTGCAGCGAACGGCGCTTCGTCATCTTGGCGTCGCGCTGCTGGTGATTGTCATTGCCGCGATACTGGCGAACGTCGGCGTGATCCCGCTGTATGGCCCTGACGCGCCCGTTTACGGGGCGATATTCAAATATCTCACTCCGCTTGCCATCTTTTGGCTGATGCTGCAGGTCGACCTGCGCCGGGTGCGCGATGCTGGTCTGCCGATGCTACTGCTGTTCGCGCTTGGCGCTGCGGGCACAACCGCGGGCGTGCTGGTTGCACACGCTGTTGTCGACGGCGCCGAACGCTTCGGCGACCTGCACGCGGCGCTCGCGGGTATGTTCACCGGCACTTACATCGGTGGCGCCGTGAACTTCAATGCGATCGCCCTGGAATACGAGGTCATGCTCGATGCAACGTTGTTCGCCGGCGCGGCGGCGGTCGACAACGCCATGACCGCCATCTGGATGGCCGCCTGCGTGGCGCTGCCACGTCTGCTCCGCGGCGCGAGCACGTCTCATAGTGATGCGCATCCGACCGCGACGACGGAAGACCGCGAAACCACGTCGGTGCAGGACCTGGCGATTCTGATCGCGCTCGGCGCCGCGGCGGTGCAGGGGTCCGACTGGCTCGCCACCGCGATGGCGCAGCACCTCGACGCAAACATCCCATCGGTTCTGGTGCTGACGACAATCGCGCTGGTGCTGGCCCAGGTTCCGCTGGTGCAGCGGCTAAACGGCACGCGCGTGCTCGGCCTTCTGGCGGTGTACCTGTTTCTGGCCGTGATCGGCACGTTGTGCGATGTGGCGGCGGTGCGCGCCATCGGCGCATTGGCACCGGCACTGGTCGCGTTCGTCACGCTCGCGGTGGGTGTGCATGCGCTGGTGGTTTTTGGGGCAGCGCGCGCACTGCGGCTCGACCCTGATCTGGCGGCCGTCGCGTCTCAGGCCAACATCGGCGGCAGCACATCGGCGCTGGCCTTGGCGCGCAGTCTGGGCCGAGGTGATCTGGAGTTACCCGCCATTCTCACCGGCGCGGTGGGCACCGCGCTGGGCAGCTACGTTGGCTTTGCGGTGGCGCGGGGGCTGAGCGTCGGCGCCTAGGCCCGCTTGCACAGCGCCTCAGAGTTTGGGTGAAAACACCTCGGTCGACGTCGGGGTCTGAACCGCGTAACTGAAGTTGGCGAACCCGTCGCCCACGCGCGCGGCGCCGTGGCGCCCATCGACGGCCATCGCCGCCACCGCGCCACTGAACCGATAGCCGCGATCTGTGATGCGCTTGATGGCCGCTCGCGCCGCCTCGGTCGGGCTCATGCCGGAGCGCATCAACTCCACCGCGTGGTAGGTGGGTAGGAAACGCATCATCACATCGCCATTGCCCGTTGCCACCGCACCGCCCACTTGCTGGTCGCCGTACGCACCGGCACCCGGAATCGGCGAATCCCCCACCCGTCCGGGTATCTTGAACTCCCGACCGTTGGTTGAGCAGCCCACGCACAGGTGGCCGTCCCGATCGACCGCAATGGTGCCGACCGTATCGTGTCCGCGAAGATCATCCGACTTGAACGGCTCGGGCGAAAAGGCGCTGGACGGTTCGCCTTTCGCTGCCCACGCTTCCCACGCTTTTTGCGAGCGGGCGTTGGTGAGTGACGTTTCTTCAAAGCCCATGCGCACGGCAAATCGCGTGGCGTCATCGCCCACGATTAATGTGTGTTGCGTCTTTTCCATGACATGGCGCGCCACCGAGATGGCGCGTTTGACATGCTTCAGGCAACCCACGGCGCCGTAGTCGTGCGTGGGGCCCCACATGATCTGGGCGTCGAGCGTGGTTTCACCAATCTCGTTCGGGACGCCGCCGTAGCCCACCCAATATTCGTCGGGCAACAGCTCAACATGGTTGATGGCTGCTTCGACCGCGTCCAGCGCCGAGGCGCCGCTTTTCAGCTTGTCGAACCCGACGGCATTCGCACCGGGGCCGAAATCCCATGTGGTCAGGATGGCGGGGCCTCGCGCGGTGAGTGTGTTCGATGGCGACTCACCGTGCGCGGTCGCCCTGGCACCCGGAGCCAGCAGTCCAGCGGCCGCCGCCCCGAGAGCGCCTTTAATAAAGCGGCGTCGTTTTCTGATCTGTATCTGGACTCGCTTCGTCATGGCCTTGGTTCTCCACCGGGATACACGACCTGCACACTAAGGCGTTCACGACCGCTCCGCCACTTCTCGCCATCATTGACCACAATCGAGCCGCGCCGCTGTCAGCTTTGTTGCGTCTACTCCCTTCGAACGCAAACGGAGCCCCACCATGCCGAATCTCTCATCACAGCTTCGCCAGTCCGCCACCGTCAAAGCACTGGCCATCGGAATTCTGATCGTCGTTCTGCTGATACCGCTGGCGATGATCGAGGGCGTGATCAAGGCGCGCGACAGGACAAACGCCGAGGCGCGCGATGACATCCAGCAAGCTTGGGGCAAACGTCAGACAATCGCCGGACCCGTTCTGGTTCTGCCCTACGAGACCGTGAAGGAGGACAGCAAGGGCGAGCCGCAGATTCGTCGACACGAACTTTACGTTCTGCCCTCGCAACTGAATATTGAGGCCGACGTGGATTCCGAGATTCGCTATCGCGGTATCCACAACGTCCCGGTGTACACGGCCGACGTTCGATTCGCGGGGCAGTTCAACCGGATGGACCCTGCGGCCCTTGGTATCGACCATGGCACCATCCGTTGGCAGGACGTCGCGCTGGTCGTGGGGATTGCTGACGGGCGGGCCATCGGAGAGACACCCGCGGCCACACTCAACGGCAAGACATTTACGTTCGCGCCCGGTGGCCAGGTGATCGACGATCTGCCCCCGCAGATCCGGGTGGCGCTCGACACCCTGACCGAGACTGATCGCGGGCGACCGCTCGAGTTTGAGATTCAGATGGCGATCCGTGGGAGCGAACGGCTGTCGTTCATTCCGCTCGGCGATACGACAAACGCGACGTTGACGTCATCGTGGCCTTCGCCCAGTTTCAACGGCAATTATCTGCCCTCAGAACGGCAGGTGTCAGACGACGGCTTTGAGGCGACCTGGCAGGTATCGAGCATCGGCCGCTCGTTTCCGTCGCAGTGGCGACGCGGCACGAATACCGCAAAGTCGATGTCCTCCGAAGCGTTCGGCGTGGAGTTTTTCATGCCCATCGGTATTTACCGGCTCACTCTGCGGGCGGCGACCTACGGCGTGCTTTTTATCGTGCTTACATTCATCAGCTACTTTTTGATTGAGACTGTCGCGGGCCTCAGCCTGCATCCCCTGCAGTACCTCATGGTGGGGTCGGCGAACCTGATTTTCTTCCTGTTGCTGCTGTCGCTGGCCGAGCACATCGGTTTCGCACCGGCGTATCTGGTCAGCGCGCTCGCGTCCAGCGGACTGATCGTCGGTTACAGCACCACCGTTCTAGGGCAACGCAGGCGGGCTAGCATGATCGCCGGTGTGCTGCTGGTGCTGTACGGCTTCTTATATATGACGCTGAAGGCCGCGACCTACGCCCTATTGGCCGGCTCGCTGGGACTATGGGCAGCGCTCGCGATCATCATGTACCTGACCCGCCGGATCGACTGGTATGCGAAGACGGATCTTGTCCAGAACACTCGCGTCAGCGGCGCATAGTGCGCCGCAGCAATCTCGCGCTGGCAGCCTGTGTTTCCCTTCTCACCATAACGTGTGTAATAGTGTTACCTCGGACATGGAGTTTTGTAAAAAGACAAGTTAACGATTGCGATACAGCTCGTTGCAATCTTTGAATCCGTCAGAGCGATACTCACGGTCGTTGGGGCCGACGCAGCCCCCGAAAAAACCAATATCGTAAGCCCAGTATTTGGAGGGGAATACATGAAAATCAAGAGCTTATTGCTCACAGCCGGTCTGGCCTTTGGCGGCCTGACGGCACCGACCGCAAGCGCGTCGACGGTCGACGTCATCGGCGGTGTCACGGAAGTGGAAATTCTGTCGTTCTTTACGCTGACCAACGCCGGCTTCAACGTCGGTCTGCTTGGCTCCGCAACACTGGACGCATCTGGCCTGATTCCGGTTGCCAGCTTCGGCATCACCGGCGGTTCGGTCGACACCGTCACCGGCAACGCACTCATCGAACATGATGGCAGCGGCGTGAGCCTCGACAATGGCGTGGACTTCGTGAACCTGGAGAACTTCCTGGTCAACACCGAAACGCTGATCCTGAGCGGTGACGTGACGGTCAACGGCAGCTTCGTCGCCAACGTGGACCTGTTCAACATCACCGGCGGTACGCTCCTGCAGCTCACCGGTGGCGCAGCGGACGCTCTTAACGGCGTCTTCGGCACCAGCATCCCGGAAGGCTTCAAGTTCGGTCACGCGACCGTGAGCCCGGTTGTGGTTCCGGTCCCGGCAGCGTTCCCGCTCATGGTGACCGCACTGGCTGGTCTCGGCTTCGCATCGCGTCGTCGCGCTGCCTGAGCAGTTCGTGAAATTCTGACGCTTTGCGTCGGATGAACCCCGGCATTCGGAAGGATGCCGGGGTTTTTTATTGTCTGAAAAATCCCAACCGGCCGCACAAACCTCACGCGGGGATCAGGCATCAGAGTAAGTAGCCGGGGCGGATAAGGGGTCCGCCCGCGCAACAACATCAAGAACAAGACCGCGTTCATGCTGTTCAATACGCCGATTTTCTTCGTTTTCTTTGTCGTTTTTCTGCTGATCTATGGACTGATCCTCACGCAGAAGCGACCGCGCCTGTACTTCATACTGGTAGCGAGCCTCGTGTTTTACGGCGCGTGGAACTACCGGTTTATTCCGCTGTTGGTCGGCAGTTCGATCATCGACTATTTCCTCGCGCAGGCCATCGCCAACGCCACCGAGCAGTCGCGCAAAAAGCTGCTGCTGACGGCATCGGTCGTCGTTAATCTCGGCATCCTCGCGCTGTTCAAATACGCCGACTTCGCCCTTGAGTCCGTGGCGAGTCTTCTCGCAGTGGTCGGCGTGGATGCGTCTGTCCCCACGCTTTCGTGGGTGCTGCCGGTGGGCATCTCGTTCTACACCTTCCAGAGTCTGTCCTACACAATCGACGTGTACCGGGGCGATCTTGAACCGCGTCGTGGACTGGTCCATTTTACCACCGCGCTGGCGTTCTTCCCGCAGCTTGTGGCCGGACCGATTCTCCGCGCGCGGCGATCCCGCAGATTGCGTCGGAACCCGATGATCTGGTCATGGGCTTTGGCTCGTCGATGGTGCAGGCGGGGTTTTCGCCACGGGAGTTCGACCGCCATATCGCAGCGGCCGGCGGCGATGTGACATCGTTCAATTTCGGTTTCGGCGGGTTGAATCCTCTTTTTCAGGACTACCTGTCGCGACGTATCCGTGAGGACTTCGAAGCCAACGACCGACGATTGAAGTTGACCATCATCGAGTTCAACCCGTTCCAGACCACCGAGGCCCGCCGTACTCTGCAGGCGTCCCTCGAAGACTCTTACGTTGCCCTTCTGGCCAGCCCATCGGAGCTTCTGGACATTACGCTGGACGAACCAGCGTCGGGCCTGCGCATGTTCCTGATTCGGTATCTTCGCGACGGCATCTCAGCCGAGATGATCACCACGTTTTTCTGGGGTGAACCGTTCAGGGCGCCGCGCTCGGACGATGGCATCACGTTTGAAAAAGACGAGGCGGCGGAAGCACGACTGAAAGATGTGCAGACTGTGCTCGGCGAGAAGTTCCAGGATGAGTACCCGGACTACGACGGCGCCGACTGGTATTACCCGTGGCAAGGCGGCGGGACCCTCGCGGCGGAGCGAGCGGCCGACACGCTCGAGATGTTCACGGAGTACTACCAGCTCACCACCACCGATTACCGCATGGCGGTTGACCGTCTGAATCGCATCCAGAGCGCCGACATCGAGGAGTTGCATTTCGATGACGAGCTCGTGGCGTCGTTCGTCCGTATCGTCGAGAACTTCAAGGCGATCTCGGACCACGTTGAGGTGGTGATGCTTCCGAAGAACACGGACTGGATCAAGAACCCGCCCGAGGCGTTGGCGCGGCAGGCCGAAGCGATCCGTCAAATTGAAGAGGCCACTGGCCTGCCCATACGCGACTTTCAGGAAATAGCGCCAGTGCGCAACGACATGTTCAGCGACACCACGCACTTGAACCGCTATCAGGGTGCGAGCGCGTTTACCGACTTTCTGGCCAAGCGCTACGCCGACCTGCTGGTCAGGCCTTAAGATCACCCACTGCCCACTCTGGAATCCCGCATGATGAAAACGCCTCGACCCATCGCATTGACCGCCGTGGCTTTGACCACCGCCTCATGCGCCACCGCTACCGCCGACGAACCGCGCGTGCCCGTGCCCGGTCCCGCCTCGCTTCAGTCCGAAGTGCCGGCAGACGAGACCGTCGAACTGCGGCTGGCCAACGGGGAAGCCACGATCGTGGCGGCGGACATTGACCACGTTGAGATGAGCGTTCGGATCCGGTGCCCTGAGGATTCGTCGCGCTGCCGAAAACGCGCCGGTGAGGCCAGGCTGAACAGCGAACGCTCGCGCGGTCGCACGCGCTTTGGCCTGTCCAAAGCGCCCGGCTCCGGTGCCGAGGTCGTGTTTGAAATTCGCGTGCCGACGGATCGTTCGCTGGACGTGCGCATGAAGTACGGCGCGCTCACGATCCAGAACCACGCGGACGATCTGGAGGTGGCGATGACAGCCGGCGCCATCGACATCGCACGGCCGGAGAACGGTGTGGGCCGCGTGAAGCTGGCCGCATCGGTCGGGGAATCCACACTGCTCACACCGGAGATCGCCCGCGAGGGACGCCGACCGCTGCTTGTTGGCTCCAAGGTGGAGTGGGACGGCAGCGGCGACGATACCGTCAGCGCGCGTGTTCGGTTTGGCGACATCCAGCTTCGGTTAATGCCGTAAACATCTGACCGCGCGCGACCGTCAGGTCATGCGCGGTAACCACATGCCCATGGTCGCGGCGAACACGCCGATCACCGTGATGCCGATCCAGAACGTCATCGTGCCGGCAAACATCAGATGCATGCCGGTGGACGTACTGCGCTGACAGCAGAAGTACCACTCAAGCATGGCCAGCGGGACGAGGTACTGCCCAAAGCCAAGGAAGTACAGGAACGGTCCGGTGAAGGTCTCGAAATCGATACCCGCGCCGCCAGTGAGCATGCCCCACGCCATTAAGCCGATACGAAAGAACCAGACCGCGCTAACGACCAGAAATAGACGCATCGCCCAGCGACGGTGCACGGCGAAGTTCCTCGCCATCGCCGATCGAACCGCGAAGGCCGAGAACACCAGAATCAACACGCCATCGCCCGTGATGCCGAGTTGCGAGATCACATCGCCGATGGGCGGCCGGCTCCACGTCATGTACAGGCCACCGCTGGCCGACAGCACGGCGGCGGCCACGTAGCTGCGGCCCAGATAGCGATGGAATCTCGGGAAGCGCTGGCGAATCGCCGGCATCAACTGCAACGGACCACCTGCGATGACCAGCGCTGCGAGCAACACATGGCACACCGCGGCGAGGTTGCCGATGAAGTCGCCTTCGACGAACCCCGATGGCAGGTGCATGCCTTTGAGTCCGGACATGCCGCGCTGGGCGATCGGCGGATAGAACACCGACACAATGTACAGCGTGAACATCAAATGGCCGATGGCGGCCACACCAAACCAGATGCGGGCCGTCAGATCGACCGCTTTGCGTCCCATGCGCTCGATGTCGATCGGCAGCACCAGTGCCTGTTCGCTCATCGGATACCCCCTTGTTATGTGGATCACGCGATTTATCGTGCGCGTGCAGAGCGGCGCGCACATCGGCCGAAGGCCGGGTTGTGCCTCCCCCAAATGGGGGAGACGCGGGTTGGGTTTGCCCGCCATCGGAGGCATGACAGCGGCGGCGCGCGTCGTTTAGCCTTTGGCTATGTCTGAGTCCTTAAGAGACGACACCGTCAACAGCGTTGGTCTGCGGTCGCCGATGCGCCTGCCGATGGAACGCTGGCCGAACGCGACCGACGCATTGATTGCGTTGCTGGCGTTTGCGTTGACGCTCGCCATGTGGACCTCGCGCGATGCCCTCGACATGAACACCTTTACCGGCGTGGGGAATTGGCTGTGCGGGTTCGTTGCGAGCTTTGCCCTGCTCTGGCGGCGCAGCCACGCCACAGTTGTGCATTTAGTCGTCGTGCTTTTTTCGTTTGTGGTGTTGTGGCCGCCGATGGCCGAGGGCATCGTCGCGCTGACGTTCACGTTGTACAGCGTGGGGCGCTATGAGGGGCGTTCGCGGGTCAGCGTCGCCGCGTTGTCGGCCGCGGCGCTTTACCTTGCCGTGGACCTGCGGCTGTTTCAGTCTCCGGCGTTGTCGAAGATGGTGTTCATCGGACTGGCCGCATTGATCTGGTATGTGGGTCGACGGGTTCAGTTTCGGGGTGAGTACCTGCGATTACTAGAAGAGCGCGCGCGGCATCTCGAACGCGAGCAGCACGCCGAGGCGGCGCGAGCGGTGGCGGCCGAGCGCACGCGCATCGCGCGAGAGATGCACGATGTGGTCGCACACAAGGTGAGTCTGATGACGGTGCAGGCCGGCGCCGCGCGTACCGTGAGTGGGTCTGACCCGGAAGCGGCCGGTGACGCCATGGCCGCAGTGGAGTCTGCCGGGCGACAGGCGTTGACCGAGATGCGTAGTCTTCTCGGTGTATTGCGACCCGATGCGCTGGATGACGGGCTGTCGCCGCAGCCGTCTCTGGCGGATTTGCCGGAACTGGTTGAGCAGGTGCGAGCGGCCGGGCCGACGGTCATGTTGAATCAGACCGGTGATCTGGTCGGCCTTTCCGACAGACTCCAACTCACGCTGTATCGACTGGTGCAGGAAGCGTTGACCAACGTACTCAAACACACCGACGGCAATGTGAATGTGCAGGTCGATCTGGCGGCGGACGACGGCGAGGTCTATGCGCGTGTGTTTAATGACGGCGTGATCGGTGGGGCCATTGCGAGCGGTGGTCATGGGCTGGTCGGCATGCGCGAACGCGTTGAGCTGCTGGGCGGGTCGTTCGCCGCCGGGCCTGAGAACGACGGTTTTGTCGTCACCGCGCGCGTGCCGCGCCCGCGAGACCGCACATGACGCTGCGCATTTTGGTGGTCGACGACCAGGCGCTGGTGCGGCGCGGCTTTGCGATGGTGCTCGATAACGAACCGGACATGCACGTGGTGGCCGAATCCGGCACCGGTGTTGAGGCCATCGAGGCGGCGCGCGAGCACCGGCCGGATGTCATTTTGATGGACATCCGCATGCCGGAACTCGACGGCCTTCAGGCGACGGCGCAGATTCTTGAAACGCAGAGTGAATCAACGCGGGTCATTATCCTGACGACGTTCGATCCCGACGAGTACGTCTACCAGGCGCTGCGCGCCGGGGCGAGCGGTTTTGTGTTGAAGGACATTCCGCCCGAGTCGCTGGTCGCGGCTGTGCGCACCGTGGCGGACGGCGGCGCGATGCTGGACCCGACGGTGACACGTCGGCTCATCGGACGCTTTGCCGGCACATTGAGCGCGGACCAGGCCTACGCCGAACGGTTGGATCGACTGACCGAGCGCGAGACCGAGGTGCTGCGCGCGCTGGCCGACGGCAAGAGCAATCGAGAGATCGCCGAGACGCTGTGCATTGGCGCGGCGACGGTCAAAACGCATGTGTCCAACGTGCTGTCGAAACTGGATCTGCGCGATCGCGCGCAGGCGGTCGTCTTTGCATACGAGTGTGGACTGGCGCGCGTGGGGGAGCGCGATGTCGGGTTCTGAGGCGGGCCTGGCGGGGCTCGGGTTGTATCGGATCGCGTCGGCGAACTGTGTGCTGGTCGGGTTGCTCTGTTTGACCGGTGCGCACGGGCATGTGTTTGCGGTGTGGGATTCCGTTGTCGATGCGAGCGGATCGCGCGTGGCGCTGTTGATGCCGGCCGTGCAGCTTGCCTTTACCGGCTTTTCCAATCTGCTTTTGGCTGCGGCGGTTTGGCGGCGGGGCTCCCTGGCGATCTGGATGGCGTTGTTTATAAATGTGGTTGCCGCCGTTTATTTTTCCTGTTTGCTGCATCAGGGGGTGACGGACCATCCCATTGGTTTGTTTCTGGCGGTGGTGGCGGCGCACAGTCTCGTGTTGGTGGCTTTGAAGATGGGGCTGATGTGGCCGGTGGAATCGGCTCGGACTGCAGGTAGCTAAATGACTCGGCGGTCGCGGAAAGTTGCTTGAAACGAGGGTATTCAGCTCCGGCGTTATGATGGGGTTCAGCGCGGCACTGGAGACCAACATGCGAGTCAGCGTTTCGACGCCTTCCACTTTTTTCTGCAGGTTGTGCGGCGTGTGGGTTGCCGCGTTTCTTGCACTTTTTTCTTTCTCTCAAGCATCGTCTGCGGACGCGCCCACCGCCCTGCCCACTTGGCTGATCGGGTGCTGGATCTCGGACGATCAGACTTCCCTTGAGGCATGGACGCAGGACACCGACGACGCATTGATCGGTTTCTCCAGCCTCGTGCGGGACGGTCAGGTGGTGTTCTACGAGCTGATGAGTCTGCGTCGAAATCAAAAGGGCGAACTGGTCTTCACGGCTTACCCATCCAACCAGCCGCCGGGGGCGTTTACGGCGGTCAGCCAGTCTGAAGATGCCGTGGTGTTTTTGAATACCGAGCACGATTACCCGCAGCGGATTCGTTACAGACGGCAGGGTGATCAACTCCTGGCCGATATCGCGCGGGCGGACGGTGAGAAACTGACCGTGTTTGATAAGACGCGTTGTACTGAGTGATTCTGTGCGGCCGGTTGGGCTTTGACATAAGCTGTTTTTGGCGGCGCCATCGCACCGTGCTCGACGTGCTGCGTGTTCGGTCATTACACTGACGTAAGACATCCACGTCCTGAAGAACAAGAAAGACAGCATGCTCAAGCTTCGAATTGGACGGCCAGGCCGAACCACCGCCATGGCCATTTTGACGGCCTTCGTCTTCACCGCACTGACGGTGCAATCATCGGCCGCCCCGCCTACCACAAGCGCCATGGTTGCGGTGGCCGAGATGGAGCGCCCGGACGGCATTCGTGCTGACCGCAACTCGCGCATCCGCGAGCTGGCCCGTGACGCAAACGGCCAGCGCGGCGTGGTGGCCTTGCGCGACTATCTCACCAGGAACTGGGCCAACGTTCGGGCACTCGACGTGGTGGGCATGTCGCGCTACCACGTGGATTCGACGCGCGGCTGGCAGGTGCCCGCCGAGGCCGGCAAGCTGTCAGGCCGCGTGATCGGCGCGGATGATGGCGGCGCGTACTTTGTTGAAATTGTCGGACCACGTCTGCCGGCGCGCTACGCGATCGTGTATCGCCACCTGACGTTCTCCGCCCGCTACCAGCCAGCGACCGGGACGCTCGACCGCGTGACGGCAACCATCCGCATCGAGGTGCAGGAATGAACGCGCGGCGGCTCGCGGCGTTCACCGCAGGAGTGCTAGTCGGAATAACGCTGGGAGGCCACACTGCCAACGCCGCGCCGTTTACCTACAACACCTACAACTCGATGGTCACCGATCTGGAAGCCCTGGCGGCCACCTACCCGGAACTGACCGAGCTCACAACCGCACAGGACGCCTTCAATCTCCCGCTCGACGGCTTCAACGACGATCTGTCGCAGTACATTCTGCGCATTACCAACGAGGCCAACGGCAGTGACAAAGCCGAAGTGTTGATTGTCGGCGTGCAGCACGGCGATGAAGTCGTGGGACTGGAGGTCGCGCTCGAGACCGCACGCCTATTGCTGGAAAGCTAC
>JBCCMA010000049.1:0-21550 GCA_039026595.1 Pseudomonadota bacterium | reverse complement strand
TGGACCTCGTCAAGATCCACACCTTCAGCATGCTTGCTGAAAACGGACTCTATAATTGGGAATGCAGAGTGGACACAAAACGCCGGTCGTTGCCTCCAGAATGCGATATCAGCCTTGATCAACGGCAACGAAGCAATTGAAAACTGACTGCTGACAGAGGCGCTCTCTACCAGTGAATCAAATGGGGGCTCGGTAGACGGGATCTCATCATCGAGTCTCCATGTCTTAAGCTCGCACGCATCTGGAAATCCCGCCGTCTTTATCATGTCGGGATCGATGCAGAGTTCGCCCTCATTTACACAGCAAAAATTCGTTTCTGTCAGGGATGCAATCGGCTCATAGTCGTCAGGAATGAGGCAAACTACTGGCAGCGCGAGTCGACTACGTCGGACGTTACGACATGCAGCGCGAAGCACCTCTGATACGCGCATCTTGATGTCTCTGACGTCAACTCGAAAAAACGGAGCGCCGATAAGGTGCACCATTTCACTCGACTCTTGACGCTCTTCGCCTTGTGCAAGGATGACGACCTGCGGGCTGTAGACTGGCGAAAAGGCGATAACCTGATGAGCATGGTCGCGATAAACGGCGGCCATGACGTCCGGGAGACCATCCCTGTTCGCTGCAACGTCAAAGCTCAAGGGTCGATCAAAAGCTGACCCTACCCCGTCTGCCTCTCGCAGAACGGAAAATAGGCGCTCGATCGATATGCTGCCTCTGGCGGGAGTGCGATTCAATTACTTGCGGGCTTCAGACGAGTGTTACGTGGAGCGTAGCAGAATCCTTTCGGCATTTTTCGACGCCGTTTTCGCGCGGTGCTTCTGCATATATTTACAGAAAGACTGAGGATGAAGAACGCTGTGATCTGTTGGGCAATAAATTGCGTGTCAATCCCCCGGGTTGCGTTTGGTAGCGTACCGATTTGCGGTTGGCTGGAATTACGGCAGTACTTGGCTTAGATTTTCGGCCGTTGCATCGTCCAAAGGATCACTAGGATGTACCCGAAGAACTTGATCACCTTTCTGTTCGTGTTTTCCACTTTGGTGACACATGCGGCCACTCTCACCATCAACTTTGAGGGTTTTAATACCATCAACACCGGCGTATTCAACGTGGGCCCGTTCAGCGGCACTATTGTGATCGATACTGATCTGGCCGTTTCCGATGGGTCGGGCGAGTTCCTCGATGCCATCACGCAGTTTGAGCTGTTGCTCAACAACGCCATCACCGTGTCTGCGGACGGCGTCGCCTCTACTAACAAAGTGACTCAAGTGGACAACTCGGATGACGAGCCTGATCAGGGGCTCTTGATTGCAATAGAGGGTGGCATTTCAGACAACTCAAATCTTGGTGATGTCGAGCGGCTCTTCCTCGATATCCGTTTTCAGCCAGGCATCCAGCTTTTTGACGATATTGACAGCCTGCTGAACCAACTGAGTGACGGCGACCAGTTTGTTGGCGTGCCCGCCATCTCAAACCCAAATGTGGGTGATCACGACTTCTTCAATCTGAGCGTTCGCTACGTGGGCACCACCGCCGTCGACAGCACGATCCTGAACAACGCGGACATCGACGACACAAACGGCGGGCTGTTCACAACGTTTACGGATGCCACATCGGGCGATCCGGACGCCGATGGCGATACGATCCCCGACACCAGCGATAACTGCATTCAGGTTTCAAACCGCGATCAGCGCGATACCGACAGCGATGGGTATGGCAACGTGTGTGACGCCGATCTGGACAACGACTGCACGGTCAATTTCGTCGATCTCGGTCTTTTGCGCGCGCGCTTTTTCACCGACGACGCGGATGCGGATTTCAACGCCGATGGTGTTGTGAATGTCATCGATCTGGGTGTCCTGCGTTCGGGTTTCTTTTCGCCGCCAGGCCCAAGCGGCACCACCACCCTCTGCGATTAACCTCTGGCAACAGACCACACGCGCCGACGCCGCCGGCGCGTGAACGATCTGGTTAACAGCTAAGGTGTACACTCTGTTCACCATTCCGCGAAAAAAATGGTGGCGACATGGTCCAGAAGGATGTGGACGTACCGGGCAACCGACGGGTTGCATTCCGGCAGTCAGAGTCACGGCAATCAAAGACTCTGGCACTTCTTGCTGCCGCGGCTCTGCTCTCCGCTTGTGCAGGTGGTGGCGGGGGCGGAAGCCCTCCCAGCGTGTCAAACCCGCCGCCCGCCGACGGCGGCGATTGGGCGAGGGGCGTATTCGAACCGTCAGAGAATTTTCGCGCCAGTTGCTCGGCACCGCGAACGGGAGTCAATCCAGCGACCGGCCAGTCCTATGTCGATCGCCCGAGTTCGCTGCTCGATGAGCTGAATTACCTGCGTTCATTCAGCGATGAGACGTACCTTTGGTACGACGAAATTGCCGACCGGAATCCGGCGTTCTTCTCAGACACACTTGAGTATTTTGACGTCCTCAAGACACCGCGTACCACCGCCAACGGCGACCCGGTGGACCGGTTCCATTTCACCTACGATTCCGAGCAGTGGTACCAGCTTTCGCAAACCGGCGTGACCGCCGGGTATGGCATGGTCCTGAGCATCGGGTCCCCAACACCTCCCAGGAACATAGTGGTCGCCTACGTTGAGTCCGGATCTCCGGCGGCGGCGGCAGGCGTGGCGTTGTCGCGCGGAACGCAACTGCTGTCGGTCGATGGGGTCAGTACGGACACCAACACCGCAAGCGGTGTCGACACGCTGAATGCCGCGCTGTTCCCGTCCAGCGCGGGTGAGCGACACCAGTTTGAGATTCAGGAGTCGGGCGGTCAGCGCCGGACCGTATTTATGACCGCGCGCGCGGTCAGCATCGATCCCGTGCCCATCACCGATGTGTTTGATCTGCCCGACGGTCGGCGTGTCGGTTACCTGCTTTTCAATGATCACATCGCGACCGCGGAAATGGCGTTAATCAACGCCGTGGACCAGCTCAACAGTGGCCCCGGTATCGATGAGTTGATTCTGGACGTGCGTTACAACGGCGGGGGATATCTTGCGATCGCCAGTGAGCTGGCCTACATGATCGCCGGTGCCACGGCGACGGTGAACCGCGCCTTTGAGACCCTTCAGTCCAACGACAAACACCCGGTCACCAATCCGATCACCGGTCGTACGATCACACCGACGCCGTTCTACAGCGTGACGCTGGGTCCGCCATTCAACGGTCCGCTGGATACGCCACTGCCCACGCTTGGCGTGTCGCGTGTCTCGGTGATCACCGGCGCGGGCACGTGTTCAGCAAGCGAGGCGATCATCAACGGACTTCGCGGCATCGATATACCCGTGCAGCTGGTGGGCCAACGCACTTGCGGCAAACCCTACGGGTTCTATGCCCGCGACAATTGCGGCACCATCTACTTCACGGCGCAGTTTCGCGGTGTCAATGAAAAGGGCTTCGGGGACTACACCAGCGGATTTGTTGCGGAGAACACGCGCGATCGGGTGGGCGTTCGCATTCCGGGTTGTGAACTTCGCGATGACCTGACAAGACCGTTGGGCGATCCCGAGGAGGCGCGTATTCGAACGGCTTTGGGGCTCATGCAGGGCGAAGCGTGCCCGCCAAACACGTTGGCCAGATCGTCTGGTGACGAGCGGGACGGGTTGGAGCGTGCACGTATTTTCAAACCGGAGGGGCTGCGTAATCGAATCGCAACGCCGTAAGAACAGGAGCAACAACAAGATGGCAAAAGTCACCGGCATTGGCGGCGTCTTTTTCAAGGCAAAAACCGACGCGAAAGCACTGGCCGCCTGGTACGAAAAGCACCTTGGCGTCAGTTTGGAGGAATGGGGCGGTGCCATTCTGCCGTGGCCCGCAGACACCGCTGAAGACAAGGGGATGACCGTCTGGAATCTGGCCGCGCCGGACAGCGACTGGTTTGCGCCGTCCGAGGCAAGTTTCATGATCAACTACCGCGTCGATGATTTGCTGACGCTGCTCGCTCAATTGGCGGCGGACGGCATCGAGCCGATCAAGGGTCCTGAGTTTCACGAGAACGGCCGCTTTGCGTGGATTCTCGATCCGGACGGCAACAAGATCGAGCTGTGGCAACCCATGCTGTGGGACGACAAAAACAAAGTGCCACCGGAAACGGATTCGACATTATTTGGTGATGGAAATCGGGGTGGCTTATCGCTGTCTAGTAAGGGTAATGTCGGGCGCACGTTGAAACGTATTTGGGCGAGTGTCGGCGAATCTTGCGCTTGCGTGCGAAGAGATATGCATAAAACGAATAAAGAAAGATTACTTCTGTTTTGGGCGCTGAGCGCGACATTGGCCGCAGCAACAGCGCTCGCGTATATCGCAGGCAGAGCGAGCGTGGCGGGCAGTGCCCCGGCGAAAGCCGCTCAAACTCTGTCAACATCGCCCGCATTGCCCGAGACGCAGGTTTCACAAACGCGATACGTCGTCCCTACAGAAATGCAGACTATGGCGGGCGAATGGCGCAGTGAAGCCGCAGATTCGCTTGTGGGATATGCCGTTCTCTTCGAGCCCGCTCGTCGCCGTTTCATTGCAGAGAAATGTGAGCATCACGGATACGCACCGGTCCACATGAAGGCGCGTGAGGATGCGCTCTGTATCACCCTTCTTGAAGGGCGGCTTGCTTCGCTTTCAACGGAAGAGGCAATTGTGGTTGATCGTCAAAGGCATCAATCGACAGTTCCACTGGCCTTCACGTCCAAAGCTGGCGAGACGACGCTCAGAATGACAGTTGGTGAGCATGAGTTTCAGCTGATTGAAGGCAATCGCAATGATCTGATGCAGGCGTTTGAAGCCTTGCCGCAGGTGAAAGAAAACAAACGGGCGTACTTGACCGCTAGATTCGCTCAGCGGGAACGACCAGATGAGATGCGCAGCGTGGGGGGAGAAGTCAAATGAATAAACGTGCAGGTGTGGGGCTCACATGCGCCGTGTTGCTAGCGTTCGGGTCGGCGTTTCATGCAAACGCTCAGGCAACAAGCAGCAATTACTCGCTTAAATGGGATGTGGTGGATGCTGGTGGAGGGCGTGCAAGCTCTCCAAGTTACGTGCTCGATGATTCAATCGGTCAACCGGCAGGTGTAGGGCCGAGCAGTAGCGCGAGCTATCGGCTGGAGACCGGGTTCCTGTCACCACCGGATTTCGACGCCGACGGTGTTCGTAATTTCATGGACAACTGCAGTCAGGACGTTAACGCCGACCAGCGCGACACAAATGACGACGGCTTCGGGAACGTTTGCGATGCCGATTTAAATAATGACGGTGTGACCAACTTCGTCGATCTGGGGATCTTGCGACAACGTTTCTTCACGGCCGACGCCGACGCCGATCTGAATGGAGACAGTGTGGTCAACTTCATTGATCTGGGCATATTGCGACAGCGGTTTTTCAACCCGCCCGGACCGAGCGGTATTGCGCCGTAGTACGCAGTTTTCGAAAAAACGACTTAAAACATCGGCGCGGGCAGATGTGCTGCGCCAGAACATTGTGATCTGAGGGGAGATCAATCGTGAAAGGAAATGGATCAGGCCGGATCGGCAGCTTCTACAGAGCGTTCGCTCTAATCGGCTTTGCCGCAGGGGTTCAGGTGCACGCCGCCGTGCCCGAGACGGTCAACTATCAGGGCTATCTGACCAACGCCGACGGCACGCCGGTCAATGGCACGGTCAATATTACCTTTGCCATTTACAACGTCGACCTCGGCGGGGTGCCGCTATGGAATCAGACCAACTCGGTCATCGTCGAACAGGGCTTGTTCTCGGTTGCGCTGGCCGATCCGGTCAACCCGTTTCCGGTCGACTTGTTTGAAGGACCGGTGTTTGTTGGCTTGTTTGTGGCGGGCGAGGAGCTGCTGCCGAGACGTGCGATGACGTCGAATGCGTTTGCATTCAAGGCAGCGAATGCCGATGCGCTTGAGGGCGTCAGTGCGCTTGAACTGGATCAGTCGGCGGACGTGGCGTTGCTCGAGGGTGGGCTGACGTCCGCCGAAGAGTCAATCAGTAACCTCGCAACCTCTGTGAGTTCCAACGAAGGTCGACTGAATGTGCTTGAATCCACGGCGGGTGACATCACCGGAATCGTGGCGGAACAAGGGCTGTCTGGTGGCGGCGCCACGGGAGAGATCTTTCTTTCTGTTGCTACTAACGGCATCGACTCCTCGATGATCGCCAACGGCGCGGTTGGCCCGCAGGACCTTGCCGCGCAATCCGTTGGCACACCGGCGTTAGCACCCGATGCGGTGATCTCGAGCATCATTCAGGATGGAACGATTCAGCCGGAGGATCTCAACGCGACTGGCTCATACAACCTGGGGGAAGTCATCGTTGGAAGCGGGGGGCTGGAGATCGACTCGCGATCTGACATCGTGATCAAGGACACCTTCAACGGCATCCGCTGGTTCGACAATAGCGGCACGGTAAGTCTTGCCTCTCTGACCGTTCGGCAGAACGAGGTCATACTTGATCACGACGGTCAGGACCGACAGGTCTTCGAGTCCAACGAGAACGGTGTGGGCCTCGCCGGTGCGCAACCAAACGGTGAAGCCGACGTGACGGTGGGCAGCCTGGCGGTGCTTGATGCGATCGACATCGGCTATGAGGTTGTGGGACAGGATTTCGATCTCAGTACGCTAGTCGACGATTGCCACAGCCACGGTAACCTCCCGTGCTATGTCGGCGGCGTATTCGTGAATTGCCCGGTTGGCAAAAAGCCCCTTGGTGGCGGTGTACGCGGTCACAACGCGCGTTTCGGCGCGGTCAGCTCCCTTCGGCCAACGACGACTGGCTACTCGTGTGAGATCAGCTATGACTTGCCGAATGCGACGCGGACCTGCTACGCCATCTGCGGCAGGGTGGAGTGAATAAACCGGGGACAACCATGAGTGACGATCGCGACATCGAAAAAACCTTCCCGATACACGAGTTCATCGACAAACTCCGTCGACTCGCGGACTGCCTCGAAAACAACGAGGCCTTCGAGATACAGATTGCGGGCGAGCGTCTGTATGTGCCGATCAGAGCCACGTACAACATCGAGCACGAGCGCGGCGATGGCGAGCAGGAGATCGAATTTCAGATCAAGTGGTCAATCGACGACGACTGACCACGGTATTCACTTCAGCTTCGCATTGACGCGCTTGCGCAATTCCTTGTCGTTGGTGCTGTCGAGGGCGATCTGAAAATGCTGGTTTGCGGCATCCGCGTTGCCGTTGATCGCTTTGAGCTCGCCCAGTCTGAAGTGCGCCCAGTCCTTGCCCGGCAGGTCGCTGTTCGGTGCCACCTCGTCGATATAGCGCTGGAGCGCGGCCGCCGCCTCGTCGGACGGCTTTTTTGCGAAGACGTGGCTTCGGCCCAGCTGGTACCACGCGCTGTAAATGGACTCTTTCTGCGCGTCACTGGCGGTAGCCAGCGGCGCGGCGGAGGCGATCTGGACATGGTCGATCGCACCTTCGTAATCGTCCGCACCAAGGCGATTGAAGCCCAGTCTCAGTCGCACCTGGGGATCGTCCGGGCGTTGCGCGAGCAGCGTGCTCATCACCGCGTCGGCCTCGTCTTCCTTACGCATGCTGCGCAGGACATCGGCTTTGCGCACGGCGCCCTCGACGGCGTCGATTTTTTCGAGTCGCTCGGCGTACTCAAGCGCATCGCGTTTGCTTCCGCCGACGATTCGCGGCGCCTGACGTTTGAATTCGACCATGCCCACCAACGCGCCGTGGTGCGATTCGTCAATTTCGAGCGCCTTTTCAAACGACTTGCGGGCGGCGCGTGCCAGTTTCCCCGCTTGCATGATGTTGGCATTGGCCGCGGCGGTGCCGTACACCCGGCCTCGCCAGTAGTGCACATCGGCGTTTTCCGGGTTCAGGTCTGCTGCGCGGTCAAAGGCGTCCATGGCGCCATCGTTATCGCCCAGCGCCAGCAGCGTGCGGGCGTAGTAGTACTGCGCCTGACCGTCATTGGCGTTGGTCTTGAGTTGCGCCGCCAGTTCGGTGCGAGCCTGTTCGTGGTCGCCGCGTTCGAAGGCGGCAATGCCGTCTGCGCGGACGCTGATGGCGGTGAAAAGGGCAATGCCGATGCAGGCACTGATGCGGAAGGTTCGCGAGTTGGCGGTCATACGTCGGCTCCTTTTTCGACGGCGAGATTTCGGGTTTGTCCGAGCTCTCGCACTTTGATGCCAAGCCGGGCCAAGAGTTTCGGCCGGTTTGGCTGTTTTTTGGCGGTATAGCGGGCAGAGGCACGGCGCGCATAGGCCGTACCGATCACGGTGGGCAAAATCCATGGCAGCAACTGCCATTGCCCGGGCAGAAGTTCGCTGAACACGGCCCGCCCGCCGAACGCCGCAAACGCGGTGTAGGCAGCTATACCACAGCCGGTGGCGAAACTGATGTGTTCCAGTAACCACTCCCGCGGCGCAAGCGTGCGCTTGTACGAATAGCGAAGCATCCGAATCGATCCATTGATGCTCAGTACGGCGAAGATGATCAACAGGGGGTCGCGTTGACCGATCCCGACCACGCCCGTGGCCATACCCAGAAGACCGGTCGAGACTTGCCAAAAGAGATGGCCGGGCGTGCGAAGTGGGGCGCGATCGGACTTGCCCTCAAGCACCAGCGTGGCGTGGCGCGCTGTGGCGATGACCAGCACGGACAGCATCATCAGAAACAGGCCAAGGCGGCGCGCCTGACGCGCCACATCGAAACCGCGCGCCATACTGAGGACCTCATCCGGAAATTTGCTGCCAACGGGATCGACCAACAAGAGCGCCGACAGTGCGATGCCGGTACCGGCCACGGTCAGCATGGTGTGCATGAACCAGCGACCGGCGCGCAGATGCAAAGCGCTGCCCTTGCGCGCGGCCATCGGAATCCAGAACACCACTAGTGCCACGGCGCCGGCCACAACGTGGGCGATCAGAATCAACGGGTAGGGGGCCGGCACGGCGATCTCCTTGAGTGAGCTTGATGCCTACGGTACGCATGCTCCGGACATCCCGGCAGTGCCGGGAGTCATGATTGAAAACCATGACTTTTGGCCTATGGCCCCTGGCGCCGCGCCAGCGCCATAATGGGGGCATGGATAACGCCACCACGAACCGCTCCCCGCGCAATACGATCGCCGCTTTAGTCACCTGGCTGGTCGTCTCGTCGATGGCCGCGTACATCGTCAGCGAGGGCGCCGAGATTTACGCATCGCGTCTTGTTGAGTCCATCGTCCTGATGTTGGCGTTCCTTGGCGCCATGATTGTGAGCTGGGGCCAACGCGACCGAAGTCGTTTTCGACGTCGTCTCGCGCTCGGTGTCATGCTGGGGAGCGCCCTGTATCTCGGTGTTCGCGTTCCGGTCGATTTCCTGCCGATTTATACGATCATCTGGCTGGCCATCGTTGCGGGGCAGGAGCGACTGCGTGTTGCGCAACTGTGTTTCGTAGGCGTCGTCGTGGCGTGGTACCTGATCGAATGGCTGGTTTGGGAGTCGTCCGTTCCGCTGTTCAGTGTGGCGTTGTACGCTACCTTTCACTACTTCGCGATGCTGACCTCCGTGGAAGCCCGGCGCGCTGACGAGGCGCGCACCGACGCCGAATCGCTCAACCGGGAACTGGTGGCGACCCAGGAGTTATTGGCCGAGGCCTCTCGGCAGGGCGAGCGGACCCGCATCGCGCGCGATCTGCACGACCTGCTCGGGCACCACCTGACCGCCCTCACAATCAACCTGCAGGTTGCCGAAAGAGTGGCCGAGGGCGAGGCAAAGGACCGCATCGAAACCTGCCATGCGTTGGCCCGCGACATGCTGGGCGACGTGCGCGCCGCAGTCACGACCTTGCGCGATGAGTCCGCAGTCAACTTCACCCAGTCACTGCGACTGATTGTGAGCAATATTCCGAAGCTGGCGATCACCCTCGACATGGATCCGGATCTCAGGATCAATGATGTCAACGTGGCGGAGTCGCTGCTGCGCTGCGTTCAGGAAGCCATCACCAATACATTGCGTCACGCCGATGCCAGCGAGTGCACGGTGCGCGTTTGGCGCGAAGACGGCCGGATGCACGCCCGGATCGATGACAACGGACGCGCACCTGAGGGCTTTGAACCGGGCAATGGGCTGCGCGGTATGCGTGAGCGCGTGGAGCGACTCAACGGGCGGCTCGATATCTCCCGGGTCCGCGACGCCCTGCGTATCGACATCCAGATTCCTCTGCCCGCGTAATGGCGATTCGCATCGCACTGGTCGACGACCAGACCCTCGTGCGCGAAGGCATTCGCGGGTTGCTGGCGTTATCAGACAAAGTCACAGTCATCGCGGAGGGCACGGACGGCGCGGATGTGCCGGCGCTGGTGACGGACCATGGTCCCGACCTGTTCCTGATGGACATCCGCATGCCGAAGGTCAACGGTATTGAGGCGATCCGCGCGCTTCGCGCATCGGGTGACTACACGCCGGTGATCATTCTGACCACCTTCGATGACCACGAACTGGTCATGGACGGCGTAGCCGCCGGTGCGAGCGGGTTCCTGCTCAAGGACGTGTCGCTTGAGAAGCTGATCGAGACCATTGAATCGGTGCACGCCGGTGGCACCGTGATCCAGCCTGTGCTCAGCGAATCACTGCTTGCCCGCGTGCGCGATCAGGGGCTCCCGTTCGACAGTCTTGAGGAACCCGAAAGCCTCACACCTCGCGAGAAGGAGGTGTTACGACTGATGGCCGCCGGCTACAGCAATCGGGAAATCTCCACGCTGCTTAGCAAATCCGAAGGCACCATTAAAAACCACGTCTCGAACGTGCTGTCGAAATTCGGCGTGCGTGACCGCACGCGCGCCGTACTCAAAGCGATAGCCAGCGGTCTTGTTTAGGCGCTAGCGCTTCACGAACTTGAGCGTCATGCGGTCGCTCTCGCCGATCGCGGCGTATTGTTCGCGGTCCGTGTCGCCGGCTCGGAAGTTGGGCGGCAGCGTCCAGACACCCTTGGGATGATCGCGGGTGTCACGGGGGTTGGCATTCACATCGCTTCGCGCCACGAGCGTAAAGCCCGCTTGCTTCGCGAAATCGATCAGGACATCTTCGCGGATGTACCCGGACGATGCCTTCTCATCCTGCTTGACCGTGGGATCGCCGCGGTGCTGCACCACGCCCAGTACGCCGCCGGGCTTGAGCGCCTTGTACATGGCCTGAAACGCCTCAACAGAATGGCCGCCGCGCATCCAGCCGTGGGAATTGCGGAACGTCACGACGAGGTCCGCGCTGCCCGCAGGTGCGGGCGCCATATTGTCAGGCACCGAAAAGACGCTGAGTTTCACATCGCCGTACAGGGCCGGATCGCTGTCAAGTTTCTTCTGAAACCGGGCGACGCTTTCGCGGTAGTAGTCGCGCTCGTGTTCAGGGTCGTAGTGCGCGGCGTAGAGCGTGCCTTCACGCTTCAGGTAGGGCGCCAGAATCTCCGTGTACCAGCCGCCGCCGGGTGCGATCTCGACCACGGTCATGTCGGGCCGAATTCCAAAGAACGCGAGGGTTTCGCCCGGATGCCGCGCCCCATTGCGCGCGCGGTTGCGTTCGGAACGGTGGTCGCCGTCGGCAATGGTGCCAATTTCACGTACGACGGCCGTGTCGACCTTGCTGGCTTTACTGCGGTGGGCGCCGTGACCCGGATGTGCCTCGGTCAACGCGGCAGGAATCAATGTGGCGACAGCGGCGAGCGCGACGACGGGTCGAAGCATGGTTAGGCCCTCGTAATTGGTATGGATCGGCGCCTTTGCGCGGCCGACAAGTATACTCTCCCAGACACCCATAATGTGGTGTCTCGCCGTAGCCTGACTTAATTCGGGATCCGCCGCCTTGATCGTCGATTGTCCCTCATGCCAGCTCAGACATGTCGTTCTTGACCGCGCGGCGGGGACACTGCTGGCCTGCGAATGCAGCCACGACTTCACGCTGACCAGCAGCGCTATGGCCGACGGCGTCTTCAAATGCGCCAATTGCGGTGGCAACCCACCGGCGGACTCGGTGCGCTGTCCGTACTGCGATGTGCATCTGACATCACAGCGGTGTGGGCGTTGCCTGGCACACGGTGTGAGCGGCGACCGTCACTGCCGCGCGTGTGGCCATCCCGTGGGCGCGCCGAGTCCGGTACCGCGCGGACCGGATCACGTGCTTGAATGCCCGCGGTGTGACGCACCAATGCGCGCGGGTCTGGTCGGCGATGTGTTGATTGACGAGTGTCGACGATGCTCAGGTTTGTGGCTGCATCTGGCGTCGTTTGAGGGGCTGCTGACCCGCACGGAGCACGATCAGGTGCTGGCCGCCGTCAACGCGTTGCGTCGCCCGGAGGTGAACTACGGGCGCAATCGACCGGAAGCCGAAGATCGGTTCTATATCAACTGCCCGGAATGTGACAAGCAGATGCAGCGCCGACAGTTTGCGGGCGCCTCTCAGGTCGTCGTGGACGTGTGCGGCGAGCACGGCATCTGGTTCGATCAGGATGAACTCTCGGCCATCGTCTCGTTAATTCGAAGCGGTGGCCTCGATCGTCAAACGGTTCTGGAGCGACTGAAGTCGTTCGGTCCACCGCCTGTGAGCGTCACGTCAACGTTGGACGCGGAAGAAACAAATGACGCTTCAGTATCAGCGGCTCGTACGATGGACATCGATCTTGCTGAATGGTCCGGCGGCGAGTTCGATTCAGAGTCGACGTCCGTGATCAATCGCACGCTCTTGAAGATACTCGCACTCGCCGCGCTCATGGGCGCGTTCCTGCGTTGAGCCGGCGCCACGCGGTTCGATTATCCACTAACTGCGACTGTCCCGGCTTGAGCTCGCCCAGCGAAAACGGACCGACGGCGTAACGGATCAGACGAAGCGTGGGCAACCCCACGTGGGCCGTCATGCGGCGGACCTGACGGTTCCGGCCTTCATCGAGGGTGATGTCCAGCCAATGGTCGGGCACGGTCTTGCGCTCGCGTACGGGCGGATGGCGCGGCCACAGCGTGGTCGGCGGCTCGATATGGCCGGCCGCCAGCGCACGCGCCGGACCGTCTTTCAGCGTGATGCCCAAGGTCAGTGCGTTCACGGCATCGGCATCCGGGGCGCCTTCCACCTGCACATAGTATCGTTTGCGATGTCCGCGGCGAGGCTGACTCAGTCGCGCCTGGAGCCGACCGTCGTCGGTTAGCACCACCAAACCCTCGCTGTCGTAGTCGAGGCGTCCGGCCGGGTACACATCCGGTGTGGCGATGTGGTCCGCAAGCGTCGCCCGGTCGCCGTCGTCGGTGAACTGACACAGCACGCGAAAGGGTTTATTCAAAAGGACGACGGTCATCCTGACCAACCGCGACGTTCAGACCACCAGAGCCCACTGATCGCGCCAAGCCAGATGAGCGCCAGCCAGAGTCGCGGATAACGTGGCTCTCCTCGAACCGACATCGGTGCCCAGTCGGCCGCGGCCGGCGGCCAGTCGGCGTTAATGACGGCCTGTTCTTCAGCGGGCACAAACCACTGCCGGGCGGCCTGCGGTTGGGCCTGAGGTGTCAGCGCCACCCACCCGGCTTCGGCGACGCCCATCGCACAGCGTTGTCCCATGGGCGTGTCGGCCGGTCTGGTTTCGTACTCGCTCGCGGCGCTTTGCCACCCGATTGGCCCTTTGATACCCGGCGGCGCACACGCGACGAACGACATGCCTGCCCGGGGCGTGACGGGCGGGCGTTGCCAGTCTTCGCGAATCGGAGGCGTTAACACCGCGTCGAACAGGGTTTGCCAGTAAGCGGCGTGCGCGGCGGGTTGACCGGCGGTCACGAAGCGATGACTGCTTTGCACAGCGCTGGCGACCACCTTTATTTGGCCGCCGCTGGCGCGTCGCGCCACGGTCTGACCGTCGAGTGTGGTCAGCACGCTCGTGGTTTTGCTCCTTGCCGTGGTGGGCCAGTGACCTCCGATCGCGATCAGTGTGCCAGCCCCTTCTGCCAGTGCGAGACCGGCTTCGCGGGGAACGGCGTTCAACGGTGCGAGTCGACCGAACGGCAGCGTGTCGGGCAGCGGCGGCACGATCACAACGCCGATCTTTCGGTCGACCACGAAGCGAGTCAGCGTCGCGCGTTCGGTCTCGGAGAGCGCGCTCAGCGCGCGGCCATCCAGGACGGCCAAGTCTGCGGTTTCGAGGTGGTCGGTCGACAGCTCGTCGCCGGGTGGCCACGAGCCGGTTTTGTCCGTCCGGTAGGCGTCTTGCCCGAGCTGTGCGCGAGACCACGTCCGGGCGCCGCTGTCGCGCGACCATCCAAGCAATGCGCGCGACTCGAACGATGGCGCACCCCACAGCGCAATCAGATTCAATGCCGCTGGCGGCCTGACCTCGAGCGGGACCTGACGCTGATCGAGCGTCTGCTCGTCGGCATCCAAAAGGCTCAGCGTGAACAACAGGCGACCTTCCGTCCGCGGCCTCACCGAGAGGGCCACATCACCGCGTGGGGAAACGTCGCCACGGTCCACCTCGCGGCCAGCCGGATCGCGCAGGATCGCGATCAGAGGCGACTGCGAAGTGGTCCGCCGAACTGTGGCAAGAACCACAGTGCGTGCACCGCGTCGCGCGTCGTCCGGGGCATAGACCGATGTGATGGCTGCGTTGGCAGTGGCCGTGCGGTCCAGATGCAGAGCGACGCCCTCGGCGCCGTGAAAACGCGCACGCGACAGACCGGGCGCATCGATGCTCACCGTCGTCACCGCCGGGTGCAGCGCGCGCAGCGCGCCGATTGAGGGAAGGTCCTCAAGCGCAGGTGCCGCGCGTAATGCGCTTTGGTTTTCCTTTGCCGTCAGCGTGATCGAGCGGACAGGACTCAACCAGACGCACAAGACCACCATGAGGGCGACCGAGACCACGAGCCATGCGGTGACGCGACGTTGCTCGGACTGTGGCACAGAGGCAATGACGCGTCGGGCGGTGACCCCCGCCGTGACGATGACCAACGCAACCAATATGAGCGCTGCGGCGGACAACGTCACCGGCCCGCGCCCAGTTTTTCGGCGTACGCCGACGCGCGTGGTGACCGCGCGGTGTCGGAGTTCAGCGGAGCGGGCGGCGCATCGCCAAGCGACGCGTACAACGCGGCGACAAGGGCGTCGCGGCAAGCCGTGCACTTGGGCTCGCGCTGCCACGTCTCGATCGCGGAAAGCAAATTGAGATGCTCAGGCTGGCTTGAGACCGTGTCCCGAACGTCGCTGGCCAGCTCGCGTGCATTTGGCGCGAGGACGGCGCCGCTCACGGCATCGATTAGTCGACGGCGAAGGGCGTCCGCTTGCGCATCAGTCGGTACGGGCACTTCACCGGGATTGATGTCGTCGGTCTCGCCTGAAAAGCGTCGCTGCTCGTCGATGGGTGTGGGTTTGAACCCGGAGCGTTTGAGATAGATGCGCTCGCTTTGCTGCACGGCTTTGATTGCGGCGAGCGCCGCGTATTCGTGGGGCAACGCGCCGTTCGCATCGCGCAGGCGCAGCGCAAGTTCGGCGTCCCACATGGCCGACAATGCGGCACGGAGCGTTTGCGTCGTGCCCGGATCGAACAAGGTGGTTTGTTCCGCGCGGTCATGGAAATGAACGTACGGCTCCATGGCTTCAGCGGCCCCGCTGGTGATGGTACTCGATGCCAGAGTCGGTTCCTCTGCGTGGCCTGCGTGATCGTGCTCATCCACGATCCGCTGCCGCGGCAATCTTTCCTCGTGATCCTCGTGGTCCTCGTGGTCCTCGTGGTCCTCGTGGTCCTCGTGGTCTTCGTGGTCTTCGTGGTCTTCGTGGTCTTCGTGGTCTTCGTGGTCTTCGTGGTCTTCGTGGTCTTCGCGCACGGCGGCGCCGATGCCGCTATCGAATTCCTCTCCAAGGTATTGGCCGTAACGCAGCCGCAGCGCCTTCTGGTCGATCGCCAGACTCTGCATGCGCGAGTTGAATACGTCGTCGTCCAGTTCACTGCGTGATGCGATCAGACGTTCTGTGTCGATTATGATCTGGCGCTGCGATCGAAAATACTCGGGTAGCACCGGCATGGAACGACGTGCGACGGTCGTGGATGAGCGTGCCGAGGCGGCGGGCCAGCGTACGATCAGCGTCGCGCTTTGCCCCGGTTGCCCACCGTCCGGCGCGTTGTCGTGCGCATCCAGCGCGATGTAGGCGTCGTCGCCGGCTGACATGCCCAGCGTGTTCAGGTCCAGATCGTGGCTGATCGACAACGTACGGGGTGCATCGGCAGGGACGGCGAGCTCAATGCGTCGGTCCTGGAATTGAACCTGCTCGCCGTTGCCACTGGCCAGCGTCACACGGGCCGATACCGACACGACGCCAAAATCGTCGCTCACCTCTGCGGACAGCGCCACAGTGGGCGCCTGCACGGCATCCTCAGGTACGCGGATGACTTCATCGAGCTGAGTCCAGCGGATTTGCGGAGGTTGATCGGGTGAGACGTCAACGCGATGCACGGGAGAGATGCGTTCACCGTCAACGGTGATGTCGTACAGGGCATTGCGCGCTGACCAGGCGGGCGACGTCCACTGTGTTCCATTTGTGCTCGACAGAACCAGTACCGCGTCGTCATGGAACGCCAGTACGACGCTCTGCGCAGGTTCGCGCAGCTCGAGCGACCACTTTACGGTCGAATACGCCACAGTGGAGATGTCCAGCGACGCCGACCTTTCCGCGGGCAGCTGTCGGTAAAGCGGTGGCGTTACAAGCGTGTTCGCCGCAAGCACGGCATTCGAGCGCAGAGCGTATGGTGCTTCTTCCGTAACCGGGGTGCGGGGTGAGCCATTCGGCAGTACAAAACCAAGTGCTGCTGCCGCAACGCCGATGCACCAGGTCGTGGTCACGGCGGGCCAGTCGATCGACGGCGCCGCGCGTTCAAGGGTTCCGCCGGCTTCCAGGTCGAGTAACGCCAACGCGACTCTCCGCTGTTGCCACGCTTCCAGTTGCGACGCCGGATCGCGTGTTGTGGCGAGCAGACCCGTGCTGTCTTGCAGGCTCGGGAACCGGTCGTCAAGCCATCGCGCGTACCCATCGGGGCTGTGCGCGGGCGCGCGACGCTGGCGGTCGCGCAGTGCGAGGGCCAGCAACACAAAAAGCGTGACGGCCGCCAGTGCGCGTGCACCGGATAGCGCGCCGAGGCCGGTTAGGACTAACGCGACCGGCAGCAGCGCGAGCAGCAACGTCAGGTTGAGTTGCTCGCGGCCGCGCTCAACAAGACTGTCCAGAGTAAGGCGAGCCTGCTCCTCGGGATGTGGTTCTCGCGTGGTCATCGTCGCGGCGCCGCGCGGTATGCGAGGATCCGTTCGAGTGCGAACAATCCAAGTGCGACCATCAGAAACCCGTCGCCGATGGGACGAGCCGGTGCCCGCTTTGGGTCAACACGCGGCTGCAAGCTGACCGGGGGCACGTCGGACGTCGCCCGGGCTGACCAGAGCGCCTCGCCGAACGCCAGCCACAACAGTTGATCGGCAAATGCGGGCAAGGCCATAGGACCGGACGTGGCAGCGAGTCCGTCGGCCACGCTGACGACGCGCACGCCGCCAGAGCGATACTGGTGAACAAACAGACCACCCTCAATCGTGAGTGGAAAGGCGTCCGGCGCGGGTCGGTCCGTAATGACCACTGCGCCTTGAGCGGCATCGGGCGGCCATGGCCGGTCGCTCAGCCACACGGTCGGATGATTCAGCCTCTTGACCTCATCGGGGGGGACGACCGATAGCGCGATGTCGAGGCCCGTGGCTCGCCACGCGTCCACCACGTCGGCGATACGCGCTGCGCTGTCGGCGCGATCGGAGTCGGTCACCAACTCCAGTTGCGGCGACGTGGGTCGCGGCGCGACCGTCGTATCGGCCGCAACACGGGTCCACGTAATCTCCCGACTGAGAACCGGACGTACGCCCGTCATGGCGGCGGCGGTGGTGGGCGCCAGAACAGTGATCGCGGCGCCGGCCGGCGCGCGTTGGTCGGCGGCCCAGAGGCTGGCCCAGGTAGTGCCCTCGATAAAGGCGGGTCTCGGTGTTTCTATCGGCGGCAGTCCCGGCGCCAGCCAAAACATGTTGTCAGCCGCGTTGATAGCGCCGATGGCGTCGTCGCTGGCGTCAGGCGCAACGAGCGTCCACGTCTGACCGGCGCCGGCGTCCGGGTCGTCGATATAGGGCTGTGCGAGCCAAAGGGTGATCATCGCCAATAGCCCTGTGCGCGTCAGCAGCAGGGGGAGGTGCTGAATCACCCACCGTCGTCTGAGCGGTCGACTGTCTGCGCGCACAAAGAACGTGATCGCTGCAGCAACGCGCGGCCGTTCCGGTCGCTGTCGCAGATGGACCAACACGGGGATCAGGCACGCCAGACCACCGGCCAGGGCGATGGGTGCACCAAACGTCATTCGCGCGGTCGCGCGCGATGCGGCCTGGCCAGCGCGCGGCGCAGAATGTGATCCGGGGCGTCATGGATGAACGCGGACTCAAAGGCGATCCCCCGCCGCTGGAATTGCCTTCGCAGTGCGCGGCGCGCCGCTTCAAAGCGGGCAAGAAACGTGGCGCGGTGGCGCGCGGCATCGATGGCAACGCGACGACCGGTCTCCCGATCGACCATTTCGATTTGGCCTGAGTAGTCAAACTCGACCTCGCGTTGCGTGAGCAGCTGAATTGCGATGACCTCCCGCGCCGGCGCACGAAGGGCGTCGGCAAGGTGCCCCAGTGCATCACTCTCGGCAAAAAAATCGCTCAGGACCAACACCAGTCCGGACCTCGGCAACGTTCGGGTCAACGCATCGGTTTGTGCTCGATCCGGCCAGCCGCCGCGGCAGTTCTCGTTGCCTAATGTCTGAAGGCACCGGGCCAGATGGGCGTCACCGTGGCTGTGCGTGATGGACGCTCCGGCTGCCATGTTCAGTGTTCGATACGCAAACGAATCACCTTGGCGTCGCGCGACCGCGAGGGCCACGGCGGCAATGGCCTTTGCCGCGTCGACGCGCGTCCAGTCCCTCCGGCCGTCGGGCTCAGCCATGGACGCACTGGTATCGATCAGAACACTCACATTCGTACGCGCTTCGCGAGGGGCAAGGCGCAAGAGCGTGTCGTCGTTTCGAGCCATGCGTCGCCAGTCAAGCCAGCGCGCGTCGTCGCCGCTTTCGTAGGCGCGGTACTGGCTGAACTCCGAGCCTGGTGCGACATCATGACCGGTCTGCCGTCCGAAGGGATCGCCGCGTAACGCGCGCCGTGCGAGCCACTCAAGGTCGCGCGCCTGAGCGAGTGCCGCCGCGCTGTCGAGTGCCGTCATGTTGGCTCGGCGCGAAGGTGCTGTTCGATCAGCGGGAGCACAAGATCGCGTACGTTCTGTTCGCGGGCATCGGCCTCGAACGTGAGAACCAGACGGTGTCGAAGCGCGGGAAGCGCCAGTGCGG
The DNA here is from genome assembly GCA_039026595.1 of Pseudomonadota bacterium. Lineage (GTDB taxonomy): Bacteria > Pseudomonadota > Gammaproteobacteria > Steroidobacterales > JBCCMA01 > JBCCMA01. Next base: position 2,169 of record JBCCMA010000049.1, on the reverse strand, counting down.
CAAGGTCGGCGCGGGTCACAGCATAACGGCCGTGGAGCAGGGCGCGCGCCTTGGCGCACAACACCAGTGCCTGACTGGCGCGCGGTCCGGCGCCCCACTGAACGCAGGCGTTGATGTCATCGTTCGCCGTGTCGCCGGGCCGGGTGCTTCGAATCAGGGCATTCACGCCGTCGAGCAGCGCATCGCTGATCACCACGTCGCGCACCAGGGCTTGCACTCGGATCACATCGTCGCCGGTCATGACGGATTCGACTTTCGGGCCGCGCGCGCCTGTCGTTCGAAGCAAAACGTCCCGCTCTTCTTTTTCACTCGGATAGTCGATGGCGATGTGCAATAAAAACCGGTCGAGTTGCGCTTCAGGCAGTGCGTACGTGCCGGTTTGCTCCACGGGGTTCTGGGTGGCCAGCACGACAAACGGCGCGGCAAGAGCTTGACTGCGTCCGGCGTAGGTGACCGTCCGTTCCTGCATGCATTCAAGCAAGGCCGCCTGGGTCCGCGCCGGCGTTCGGTTGATTTCATCGGCCAGCAGCAGATTGGTGAACACCGGTCCGCGCTGGAACTCGAGGCGCCTCTGACCGTCGGCGTCGATCTTTAGTACATCGCTGCCCAGCACGTCGCCCGGCATTAGGTCCGGTGTGAACTGGATACGTTGAAAATCCAGATCGAGGGCTTGGGCCAATGTGCGCACCAGTAGCGTCTTGGCCAGTCCCGGCACGCCTTCGATCAGGCCATGCCCGCTGGCCAGCAGAACCACCAGCAGTTGCTCGATGACATCGTGCTGTCCGACCACCGTACGACCGATGGCCTCGCGCACGCCGGCAAGATTCTCAACCAGCGCGTCGACGTCGTTTTGACTCAGCGTCTCGTTCATGTTGGAGGGCGTCCGTTAGCGGTGCGATCAGGAGAGCAAGGCGTACATCACAATGTTAACGGCGAAGCGCGTATTGTCTTCGACCAGCCATCGCTTGTTGCGATAGTCGTAATCCCACTCGCAGCCGTAGTCCTTGTTGCTGTACAGAACACTAACGCGGCCTTTGCGTGTGATGCCTTTTAAATAGTCGTGTACGAGGTCGTCGCCCCAGCCGTTCAGCTCAAAGCTGGTGGCCGGCGGTCCGTCCTCGAAGCGGAAAAAGGATCGATAGAGCTCATGGTCGGTGGGCAATTTCGTCAGCGCATTCTCGCCGAACAGAGCGGCCATCTCCTTTTCGAACGTAACGGCAAACGGGCCGTCGATATCGTGGTTGCAGTCGTCGGCGAAAACAAAGCCGCCGTTCTCGACGTAGCGTTTGAAGTTGGTGCGCTCCGCTTTTGTAAAGGCGACCGGCCGGTGCCCGGCGATGTAACAGAACGGCATGTCGAGGACGGCCGGATCAGCCAGGGAGACCACCCGCTCTTCCGGATTGACCCGAAGAGTCGTGTACTCCACGAGTGAATTGAGCACATTCGACGGCATGCGCTCGTCCACGTCCCAATCGCCGGATTCATATCGCAGGCGCGTGAACGTAAAGTCAAATGGACCGTCAGCGGCGCGGGCGGGCAGGGCGCCCGCTGCCAGTGTCGCGCCGCATCCCCGCAAAAACCGTCGACGATCCATCCGGTTAACGCGACGTCAGACCGCGTCAGACAGACTGGTGAATGTGAACTCCCGCGCCTTGACCGGGGGCAGCATGGTCGGGAATCCAAACAGTGACACGCGCTGCGGCCTACCGAGTTCTTCCAGGTTGTTCAGCATGATCACGGGACTTTCGTTGAACCGGAAGTTTTTGATCGGGTACTGGATCTTGCCGTCTTCGATGTAAAACGTACCGTCGCGGGTGAGTCCGGTGTAGAGCTGGGTCTGCGGATCAACGGCGCGGATGTACCACGTACGGGTGACGAGAATGCCGCGCTCGGTGTCCGCGACCATCTCGGCCTGCGAGCGCTTGCCGCCGGTCATGATCAGGTTGTTTGGCTGTGGCACCGGGGCCTGCTTGTGCTTGTCTGCCCAGAACCGGGAGTAAAACAGGTTCTTCACCACGCCGTCCTTGATGATGTCGAGACGGCCAAGCGGCTGACCTTCACCATCCCACGGCTGGGACGGCACACGCGGGTCAGTGGGATCGGCGTACAAGTTGACCCGTTCATCGAAGACTTTCTCTCCGATCCGATTACCGCCACCTTTTTTCGAGA
>JBCCMA010000048.1:0-21644 GCA_039026595.1 Pseudomonadota bacterium | reverse complement strand
ATTGACCAGCCCGCGCGACCGCGCGTCTTCGGCGTTAATGATGCGGCCTTCAACCAGAAATTCGAACAGCGTCGCCCGGTTGGTCGCACGCCAGATCGGCAGCATTTCCTCGTACGCCATCGTAAGCCCGAGGCGATTGAGCGGCGCGCCAAAACGGCTTTTGTCCGAGCAGATTCGCATGTCGCACATGGCGGCAATCTCCAGACCACCTCCGACGCACGCGCCGTTGATTCGCGCGATCACGGGGTGGGGGCAGGCCAGCATCGCCTCGCGTCCGGCGTTCATAACGGCCGACAGCTCACGCGCGCTCGCCGCGTCTTTGCGATAGGTTTCAAACTCAGAGATGTCGTTGCCGGGGCAAAATCCGCGCTGGCCGGCGCCGGTGACGATTACACAGCGCACGTTGTCGTCCGCGTTCAGGTGCATCCAGACCGCCGTGAGGTCCCGCCACATGCGACGCGTCATCGCGTTGAGCTTGCCTGGGTTGCTCAGCGTGATGGTGACGACGACGTCGTCCCGGTTGACCAGAATGTCGCCCATAAAGGCCCTTCGTCGTTGAACGTGGCGTGTAAAGATGCAAAATTGTATACAATCCGGGTGAATAAAAATACACTTTTGTTTCCTGCCACCTGAGCCTCGCCATGCCACCGCCGGTATCGACACTCTTTATATGCGCCGACATGGAAGGCATCGCGGGCGTCACGGGCATCGCCCAGACGCTCGTCGGCGGCTTTGAATACGAGGCCGCACGGCGCTGGATGACAGCGGAGGTGGCGGCGGTCGCCGACGCCGCGCAGGCGGCGGGTGCAGAGCGGGTCGTGGTCGCCGATTCACACGCCAACGCGCAGAACCTCATTATTGACGAGCTGCCCAGGAGTGTGGAGCTCGTGCGAGGCTGGCCGCGACCCTTGGCGATGATGCAGGGGGTGGAGACGCCGAACACCTTTGGCGCCATGCTGATCGGCCATCACTGCAGTGCGCAGAGCGCCGCCGGGCATCTGGCTCACACCTTTGCCGGGCGCTTGCTGACGGGTGTGCGAATCAACGGTGAGCCCGCGTCCGAGACCGATTTCAACCTGCTGATCGCACGTCATTTCAACGTCCCCGTGTTGATGGTCAGCGGCGACGATGCGTTTATCGAGCACGCGAAACAGGCCGAACCTGAGGCACGCGGCGTGGTCACGAAAGCCGCATTCGGACGGCAGAGCGCGCGCATGCGCCACCCGGACGTCGTGCTCGACGAATTGAAGGCGGCGACCACGGAGGTGGTGCAACAGGCACTCGGCGGTCCTGCAGATGTGGCACCGCCCCTCGGCGACATCGATCTGGAACTGGTTTTTCAGCGGCACAAACAGCCGGAGTTGCTCGCTTATTTGCGCGGCGTGGAGCGCGTCGACGGACTGACCATCCGCTACCGAGCGAGCGACGCGGTCGATATGGCCCGTTTTCTGTCGTTTGTGACGCACTACGAGCTTCAAAATGACTGAGGATGTGCTGCACGTCGACGCGCGGGTTGTGCGCTGGCCTCTCCACGAGCCGTTTCAGATTTCCGGCTACACGTGGGAGACCATGTCGGTGATCGAAGTGACCGTTCGTGACGACCAGGCCACCGGTCTCGGCGAAGGCGCACCGCTGTTCTATAAACAGCAGACAGCCGAAGGGTTGCTTGAGTCACTCAACCCCGTTCTCGGCGCCGTGTCGCGGGCTGACGTACGGGCGGCGGCCGCGCAAATGCCCGGCGGGGCGCGCAATGCGCTGGACTGCGCACTCTGGGACTGGCGCGCCCGGCGCGCGGGTCGCGCGGTTCACGAATTGATCGGGGCACCCGCGCCCGAGCCACTAACAACGGTCATGACGATTTCGCTGGATACGCCCGATGTCATGGCCGCCTCGGCGGTGCGTTATGCGTCGCGACGCGCACTGAAGCTCAAACTGGGTGCCAGTCGCGGTGACGCGGATCGACTTCGGGCCGTCCGCGCCGTCGCGCCCGACGCCGAGCTGATCATCGACGCCAACTGCGGCTGGGATCTCGCTACGTTGCAGGCCATGCAGGATGCGCTCGTCGAGTGCCGCGTGGCGATGGTGGAGCAACCGCTGCCCCCCGACGCGGACGAGGCATTGAGAGGCTTTGCGAGCGCCGTCCCGCTGTGCGCCGACGAGAGCTGCCAGACGGTGGCGGATGTGCCCCGTCTCAAAGACCGCTATCAACTCGTCAACATCAAACTCGACAAGACCGGCGGATTGACGAGCGCCCTTGAGCTTGCCGATGCCGCGGAACGCGCGGGCATGCAGATGATGGTGGGCAACATGGTGGGATCATCGCTTGCCATGGCCCCTGCGCACCTGATCGGTCAGCGCTGCCGGTTTGTCGATCTCGACGGCCCGCTTTTGCTGGGCACCGATTGCGACCACGGACTGGACTACAACGGCAGCACCGTCAACCCACCCACACCCGCTCTCTGGGGAGGACCATGAGCGAAACCTCATTGAAACAGCCTTACGCGCTATACGTGGGCAACGTCAGCGCCACGTCGTTTGCGAAGACCGGCATCGGCATCGCGCACTGGCGCCCGGAGTGGTGCGTGGGGCAAATCAGGGATACCGACGATGCCGTCGATCTTGGTCTGCCCGACCTGACTCCGGCCGAGGCCGCCGAGCGTGGCGCGAAGACGATGGTGATCGGCGTTGTGAATCACGGTGGGTATATCGATCCGGTCTGGGTGCCAACGCTGGCGGCGGCACTGGATGCCGGTCTCGACCTCGCCAACGGTCTGCATGCCAGGCTCACGTCAATCGACGTTCTCGCGACAAAGGCCGTCAAGCACGGGCGGGCACTACACGACGTGCGCCACCATGATGAGCCGCTTGCGGTGGGCACGGGTCGGCCGCGCGCCGGCCGTCGTATGCTGACGGTCGGCACCGATTGCGCCGTCGGCAAGATGTTCACCACGTTCGGCATGGCGCGTGCATTCGAAGCGCGGCAGCATTCCGCTCGATTCGTCGCGACGGGGCAAACCGGCGTGTTGATCGCGGGCTCGGGCATCTGCGTGGACGCGGTCGCGTCCGACTTTATCTCGGGCGCGGCAGAAGCGCTGTCACCGGCGCAGGAAGATCAAGACCACTGGGATCTGATCGAAGGGCAGGGCTCGCTGTTTCATCCCTCTTTTGCGGGCGTCACGCTCGGGCTGGTGCACGGCGCGCAGGCCGATGCGTTGATCCTTTGTCACAACGCGACCCGTGAACACATGATGGGCCTGCCTGGCAGACCGATGCCGACGCTTTCGAGTTGCATCGAAGCCTACGAGCGCGAGGCACGGCTCACCGCGCCCAAGTCGAGGGTGGTCGGGATCAGTTTGAACACCAGTGCGATGGACGAGGCGTCGGCCCGCGATCTGGTGGCGCGTACCGCGGATGAATTCGGCATGCCTTGCGTAGATACCGGGCGCGACGGCGCGGATGTGCTGGTCGACGCGGTACTCGCGAGCGGTTGAACAAAAAAACCGGCGCCCCTTGTCCGGGGCACCGGCTTTTCACAAGCGGGTGCGCTCCGCTTATCCCTTCATGATCTGACTAAGCGTGATGGCGACGCTCATGTCACCGGTCACTTTCAGCCGACCCATCATAAATGCGGACGCGGCGTCGAGCTGCCCGTCGAGCATCTGGCCGAGGTCGTCGGCGGACAGGTTGATCACGCAGTCCGTGTCGACGACGTCATTGTGAACTGCGCCGTCGCCTTTTGTGGGTTCAATCACAATGCTGCCGCCCTCGGTCTCGAAGCGCACCGACGAGGTCAGGGCGTCGGTCCCGTTGAATTTGTCACGCACGCGCGTGGTCAGGTCATCAAGCATGGTTAATCTCCGTTGAATTCAATTCGTTTCGCGCGGTCGCTCAGGCGGCCGCGCTGTCGTTAAAGAAGGCCTTCTCGCCTGCCGCAAGTGAGCGCAGCAGGTCATTGGGCTCAAACCGTTTGCCGAAGCGCTTGGCGTAGTCCTCGCAGTCGGCGAGCAACCGGGACCAGCCCACGTGCGTTTCGCCGTAGCTCATGACGCCGCCGCTCCACGGTGCGAAACCCCAGCCGAAGATCGAGCCCACGTCGGCATCGTCCGCGGCCGTGACCACGCCTTCTTCCATGCAGCGCAGGGTCTCCAGCGTCTGGATGTGCAAAAAGCGCTTCTTGAGTTCAGCAATGTCCGGGTTGTCGAGCTTGCCCGGATAACGTTCGTGCAGGCCAGACCAAAGCTTGCTCGGCTTGCGTCCTTCGTAGTCGTAAAAACCCTGACCCGTTTTCTGTCCGGGGCGCTCGCATTCAAGAACGATCCAGTCCAGAAGGTCCTTGTTGTAGAAGTTCTCACCGGCGGCTTCCATCGCCTCGCGGCCGACTTCGGCCTCGGTGGCGGCGGCAATTTTCTGGGCGGTGTCCACGCCGATCATGTCGATCAGCTCGAACGGGCCCATGGGCATGCCGGTTGAGCGGCCCACGTTTTCGATCAGGGTGGGCGAATAGCCCTCCTGCAACATCTCGAACGCTTCGCGGCCGTACGTGCCGAAGACCCGCGAGGTGTAGAAGCCACGCGAGTCGTTGACCACAATGGGCGTCTTGCTGATGGCGGCCACGTAATCCATGGCCACGGCTGTGGCTCGGACGTCCGTTTTCTCACCGCGAATAATTTCCACCAGCGGCATCTTCTCCACCGGGGAGAAGAAGTGGATGCCAATAAACGACTGCGGCCGGTCGCTGGCTTCCGCCAGACCGGTAATCGGCAGGGTCGATGTATTGGTCCCGAAGACGGCATCGTCACCGGTTGCCTCTTCGGTCATCCTGGTGACTTTGGCTTTCAGACCACGGTCTTCGAACACGGCCTCGATCACCAGTTGGCTGCCACCCAGTTTGGCGTAGTCACTGGTTGGAACGATGCGTGCCATACGCGCATCGAACTCGTCCTGCGTGATCCGCTTCTTGGTGAGCTGGCGCTGCCAGTAGTCACGAGCGTAGTCCTTGCCACGCTGCGCCGCCTCGTCGGAGATGTCGACGAGTACGCAGCGAATGCCGGCTTCGGCCGTGCAGATCGCGATTCCGGCGCCCATGACGCCGGCGCCCAGTACGCCCACCTGTGTGAACTTGGTGTCCTCAATGCCCGCCGGGCGTTTGGCCAGCTTGTTGGCATCGTTGCGACCAAACCACAGCGTGCGGATCATCGTTCTCGAGACCGGTCCGCGCGCGAGGGTCACAAACTGGCGGCCTTCGTACTTGAGCGCCGACTCCATCGGCAGCTGCAAACCCTGGTAGACGCAGCTCAGCATGGCCTGCGGAGCCGGATAGTTGTCGTGCGTCTTGTCGCGCACGAGCGCCACGCCGGCACCCATAACCTGCACAAATTCCTGCGAGTGCACCGGCGGGCTGGCCTGCCAGTTGGCCGCGTCAAACGGCTGGCGGCGAGGTGCCTTGCCGCTGCGGATGGCGTCGCAGGCCACATCGAGCAGTTGGTCGGCGGGCACCACCTCATTGACGAGACCCAGCTTGAGTGCCTTCGGCGGGCGGATGTTGCCGCCTGTGGTCAGATACCGCAGGCCGTCCTGCAGGCCGATCAGGCGGGGCAGGCGCTGCGTGCCGCCCGCGCCTGGCAAAAGGCCGAGCATGACTTCGGGCGTGCCGAGTTTGATGCTGTTGTCGTCGGCCACCACGCGATAGTGGCAGGCCATCGCCAGCTCCAGACCACCGCCCAGTGCGTCACCGTTGATGGCGGCCACAACCGGTTTGCCCTGCGTTTCCATGTGACGGAAAAACAGGCTGAGCTGCTGGTTCTGTTTGAACAGTTCTTCGGCGGGCAGGTCGCGGATCTTGGTCAGGACCTTGATGTCGGCGCCCACGATGAACTTGTCGCGCGGGCTCGTGACCACGACGCCCTTCACGTCTTTTTGCTCAACGAGCGCGTTGAACTCTTTTTCAAACTCGAGCAAGACGGCTTCGTACAGGCAATTGACCGACTGCGTGGTGTCGTTCCAGTACAGGATTCCGACGCCGTCGCGAATTTCAGAGGTGATGGCTTTGTTGTTGTCACTCATGTTCAGACCCTCTCGATGACCATGGCAATGCCCATGCCGCCGCCCACGCACAGCGTGGCAAGCCCAGTGTTCTGGTCGCGGCGCTCAAGCTCGTCGAGCAGCGTGCCCAGAATCATCGCGCCGGTGGCACCGAGCGGATGGCCCATGGCGATGGCGCCGCCGTTGACATTGATCTTGTCGTGGTCAATGTCCAGCGCATCCATGTAGCGCAGCACCACACCGGCGAACGCTTCGTTCAGTTCGTACAGATCAATGTCGGTGGGCTTCATGCCCAGACGGTTGAGCAGCCGTTCGCTGGCCGCCTCGGGGCCGGTCAGCATGATGCAGGGCTCCGTACCGATGACATCGAACCCTTTGATCACGGCGCGCGGTTTGGCGCCCAGCATGTCCGCGCCTTTTTGGCTCGCGAGCAGCACGGCGGAGGCGCCGTCCACGATGCCACTGGAGTTACCGGCGGTGTGCACGTGGTGGATTTTTTCCACGTCCGGGTGTTTTTGGATGGCGACCGCGTTCATGCCGCCCATCTTGCCCATCATCTCGAACGCCGGGTTCAGCGAGCCGAGCGACTCGGCGGTGGTGCCGGGGCGCAGGAGTTCGTCGCGATCGAGGATCGTGATGCCGTTTTCGTCGACCACAGGGATGATCGATTTTTCAAAATAACCGGCGTCCCACGCGGCGTTGGCGCGGTGCTGTGACGCGGCGGCGTAGGCGTCGATGTCCTCGCGCGAGTTGCCGAACTTCGTGGCCATCAGGTCGGCCGCAATGCCCTGCGGCACGATGTGGTGTGGCATGGCCAGGTCAGCATCGAGCGCCATCGGGATGCCCGAGGCCGTCATCGGTACCCGGCTCATCGATTCCACACCGCCGCCGATGGTCAGATCGGCCTGACCGGCCATGATGCGGCTGGCGGCCGTGCTGACCGCTTCAAGGCCCGATGCGCAGTAGCGGTTGATCTGCATTCCGGCGACCGTCTCGCCGAGGCCGGCCTCCAGCACAGCGATGCGGGTCAGGTTGCCGCCCTGATCACCGATCGGCTCCACAATGCCGAAGACCACGTCGGTCACCTGACCGGCCTCAACGCCGTGGCGATCGGCCACGGCCTTCAGCGCGCCTGCTGCCAGTTTGGCCGGCGGTACTTCGTTCAGCGCGCCATCCGCGCGCCCTTTTCCACGCGGTGTGCGCACCGCGTCGACGATAAATGCGTCCACTAGTTCTCTCCAGGTTAAGCGCGTCAGACGATCGAGCGCGCGACGATTTCTTTCATGATTTCGGTCGTTCCGCCGTAGATCCGCTGTACGCGGGCGTCGGCGTAGGCCTTGGTGATCGGATACTCGAGCATGTAGCCGTAGCCGCCGTGCAACTGCACGCACTCATCGACCACACGGCACAGCATTTCCGAGGTCCAATACTTGGCGCTGGCGGCGGCGTCGATCGATAGCGCCGATTTCATCTCGAGTTCCATGCACTGGTCGACGAAACTCTGCCCGAGCTGGATTTCGGTTTTCATGTCGGCCAGTTTGAAGCGGGTGTTCTGGAACTTCGCCACCGGGCGCTTGAAGGCTTTGCGTTCCTTCACGTAGGCCACGGTGTTGTCATACGCGGCGCGGGCGCCCGCCACGCAACCGATGGCGATCATCAGCCGCTCCCATGCCAGTTCGGCCATGAGCACACCAAACCCCATGCCTACGCCGGCAAGCACATTGCTGGCCGGAACGCGCACGTTGGTGAACGACAGCTCCGCCGTGTCCTGCGCCTTCATGCCCAGCTTGGCCAGATTGCGGCCTTTCTCGAAACCCTCGCGATCGGCTTCCACGATGAACAACGTGACGCCGGCGGCGCCGCTGCCGGGTTCACCGGTGGTCGCGGCTACCACGGCAAAGTCGCAGTTGCGGCCGTTGCTGATGAAGGTCTTGGCGCCGTTCAGGATGTAGTCTTCGCCGTCCTCAACCGCGCGCGTCGTGATGCTCTGCAGGTCCGACCCGGTACCGGGTTCGGTCATGGCAATGGCGCCGATCGCTTCGCCGCTGGCCATTTTGGGTAGCCAAGTTTTCTTCTGTTCATCGGTGCCGTGGTTGGCGATGTAGATGGCCACGATGTCCGAGTGGACGTTGAAGCCCAGTCCGCTGACGCCGTGGTAGGCAATCTCTTCCAGCACAATGGTGCTGTGCAGCCGATCACCGCCGGCGCCGCCCAGTTCATCGGAGACCGCCGTGCACAGAAGGCCGGCCTCGCCGGCCTTCAGCCAGAGGTCGCGGGGTACGATGCCGTCCTTCTCCCACTGGTCGTGGTGCGGCTTGACCTCGCGCTCTATAAAACGCGATACGGTGGTGCGGAAATCCTGATAATCGGATGAAAAAAGAGTTCTGGCGAGCATGGGATTCTCACTTACAGTACGGATGTACTGTATTATCATGAGCGGGTCGTGGCAGGTCAAGACAACACTGCCCATTTTCCGACATAGGACATAACCCGTTATGGTCAAAGCGAAAAATGCACCGCGCCGTTCTCAGGAAGAGCGCCGTGAAACCACGCGCAGGCAGATCGTGGAGGCCGCAACCCGGTGTCTTGCCGAGCATGGCTACGCGGGCACGACGGTCAGCCGGCTGATTGCGGCGGCGGGTGTGTCACGCGGGGCCTACCTGCATCATTTCCCGAACAAGACCGACCTGCTGCGGGCGGTCGCCGAGCAAATGATGCGCGACGCTTACCGCAAGCTGGGCAGCGCCACGCGTGAAGCCGAGACGAGCCCGGACCGCATTGACACCATGCTCAAGGCGTCGTGGGACGCGGTCTTCCTGGACCCGATGCACGATGCCTTTCTGCAGCTCAGCGCCGGGTCCCAGTCTGACGATACGCTGGCCGACGTGTTCCGCCCGTTGACGGCGGCCTACGTGGGCACGCTGGGCGAGGCGGCGCGTCACTTTTATGCGGGCAAACGCGACGCCGACCCCCGCGACCTGATTTTGCTGACGCAATGGCTGTTTCGGGGGATGGCAATGGACAAGGCTCTGGCGCCCGACCCGGCGCTGTTCGACCGATTTATCCAGCTTTGGGCGAGAATGCTCAGCGACTGGATGGAGCGGCGAGACGATGTCACCAGCGCACCACCGGCGGCACCGAATGGGGAGCACCAATCATGAGCACAGAAGCCAACGCGACCAAGACATCCTCGCCTAGCACGGATGCCGGGGCGGTGCAGTACGAATTGTCGGACGGGATCGCGACCATTCGAATTGACGACGGTAAACGCAACGCGCTGTCGCCCGCGATTCTGACATCGTTGTACGCCGCGCTGGATCGCGCCGAGAAAGATCGCGCCATCGTCATCCTGACCGGGCGCGTCGGTGTGTTTTCAGCCGGCTTTCACCTGGGCGTGTTGCGTGGCGGTAACCCCGCCAGGGCGTTGGGCATGTTGCGTAAGGGTTATCGATTGCCCGCGCGCCTGTTGTCGTTTCCTTATCCGGTGGTGGTGGCGTGTAACGGGCATTGTTTCGCAATGGGGGCGTTCTTGTTGTTGTCGGCGGATCACGCCATCGGCACGGCCGGCGATTTTCAGATTGCCGTGAACGAGGTGGCGATTGGTCTGCCGATGCCGCGGGTCGGCGCCGCCATGTTGGCGCATCGGCTTTCGCCCGCGGTGTATCAGCGCACCGTGACGGTGGCGGCGCATTCGACGCCTGAGCAGGCGAAAGACGCGGGCTTTTTCGATGAACTCGCAGCGCCGGAAGACCTTGAGGCCACCGCGCGAGCCCGAGCCGAGAGTTTCAAGGCACTCGACATGCCTGCGCATCGGATATCGAAGCGCCGGATTCGTGGTGGTCTGATCCGACGTTTGCGTTTCAGTCTGCCGCTGGACCTGTTCGACGCCGTTCTGGTGGGGCTGCGCGGCGCCCGAAAGGGTCGCAAAAAAAATGGCGTTTCGTAACGCGATCTTCGCCGGCGGCGGGAGCCGCTGCGTCTGGCAGCTCGGCTTCTGGGAAGGCGCGAATCGCGCGGGCCTTGGCCTCGACAAGACCGTGGACTACGCCGCCAGTACCAGCGCCGGTTGCGCGATGGCCACCGCCGCCATGCTGGATCGAGGTCCCGAGGCGATGGCGATGTTCCTCGAGTTGGTTGCCCGCAACCCGGCTAATGTGCACTGGCACAACTTGCTCCCAGGTCGCAATGGTCGTCTGCTTCCGCATATCGACATGTATCGGGAGTGCCTCGAGCGCCTGCTATCTGACGATGATCTCGCGCCACTGCAACAACGGCGCGTCGAATTTTTGATTGCGCGTCCGCCGCGCTGGCTGAACGGCGGTCTGGGCGCCATGACGGCGTTCAGCGTGTATGGACTTGAAAAAGCACTCACCGGCGCGCTGCATCCACGTTGGACGCGACGCCTGGGGTTCGAGCCGGTGGTGGGCGGAAGCCAGGATGCTGCAAACATCGGTGAGTTCATCGACACGATCCTGGCGTCGAGCTGTGTGCCTCCGGTGCTGCCGGGTGGTCGCTTTCGCGGCGAGCGCATGCTGGACGGCGGCATGATCGATAACGTGCCCGCGTTTCTCGCTGACGGGCGCGAAGGCGCTACGTTGGTCCTTTTGAGCAAACGCTACCGTAACGCGCTCCCCGCCCACCGTTCGCGGGTGTACGTGCAGCCCAGCGAGCCCATCACGATCGACAAGTTTGACTACGCCAACGCCAAGGGTATTCAGTGGACGTACGATCTGGGCATCCGCAACGGGACGGCGTTCGCAAACAGCGAACGTGTCCTCGCACTGCAGGAGGCCGCAGCAGCGTGCGGATAAGCGCGGTCGTTTTGTTTTGAATATGCCCGTGCTCGATTGGCGATCGAGCGGATTCGGCATCCACACTGATTACGGGGATCATCATGTCTGATCAGACCACAATTAAACCGCTAAACGGCGTGCGCATCCTCGATCTGACCCGGTTGTTGCCGGGGCCCTTCGCCACGCACTATTTGAGCGAACTCGGTGCGACGGTCATCAAGATTGACGATCCCAAGCGCGGTGACTACGCGAAGGATCTGAATCCCCAGCTTTTCGAATTGCTGAACCACACCAAGGCGCACGAGCGTCTCTCGCTCAAAACGGGCGAGGACCACGAAGCGTTCTTTGCTTTGGTCAAAAGCGCCGACGCGGTGGTCGAGTCGTTTCGGCCGGGTGTGATGGACGCAGCGGGTCTCGGCTATGAAAAGCTCAAGAGCATCAATTCTGCGATTGTGTACGGCTCGCTGACCGGCTACGGACAAACGGGCCCTTATCGCGATCGCGCCGGCCACGATATGAACTATCTGGGGTATGCCGGCACGCTGGACCAGATGGGTGACACCGGCGGTCCGCCAACGCTGTCCGGTATGCAGGTGGCAGACCAGGCAGGGGGCTCGCTCACGTTTGCGTTGGGGATTGTCGCGGCAATCCTGCACGCGCGGGCCACCGGCGAAGGATCCCATGTTGATGTCGGGATGGCCGATGCCACGTTGGCGATGATGGCCACAACCACGTCCACGCTGAACGCGCGTGGCAAGCCGGCGGCGCGCGGTGAAGACCCGCTCACCGGCGGGCTGCCCAACTACCGCGTCTATCGATGTGCGGATGATCGCTATTTCGCCCTCGGTGCGCTGGAACCGAAATTCTGGATGGGCTTTTGCACGGCGGTAGAGCGGATGGACCTGTTGTCCATTCCGCTGGCTGTGGGCGGCGACAACAGTGAGCTGCGCACGGCGCTCACCGAGCTGTTTGCATCGCAACCGCAGGCGTACTGGACCGAGAAACTGGCGGCGGTTGACGTGTGCGCCACGCCCGTTTTGACGCTGGACGAAGCGGTGAGCGATCCGCATATGCGCGCTCGCGGTGTGGTGGAGCATGTCGACGGCGAATACCGGCTTCGTTGTCCGATCAAGGTCACGCGCTGATGGCCGGGGGCTTTAGCAAAGACGGCGCCGTGCAGGAGCAAATCGATGCGAGCATCAGTGATGCGGTCTCAAACGTGCGGCGTCGACTGCCGAGCGGCGCCAGCGCGGAATATTGCGATGAGTGCGGTCGCGACATTCCTTTGGCCCGGCGCGAAGCCATTCCGGGTGTCCGTTATTGCGTCGCGTGCCAGGAAGCGCTGGATGAGAAAGACCGTGCGCACACGCTCTACAACCGCCGTGGCAGCAAGGACAGTCAGCTTCGTTAGAGTCGGGCTGAAAAAACCTAGAAGTCGAGCAGGCCCTGTCGCCGAGGGACCGGCCACGCAGCGAGCTCTGGCAGGGTGCCATCCAGCCGGTTGTTTAACGCGCCGTGGAAGTCGCGCGCCAGCGGTGGGCAGTGCTGATTGTTCGGGCAGTGAATCATCATGTAGGTTTCGGTGTCTCTCTCAATGCAGCGGGCAACGCGCTCGACCCAGTCCGCGATGTACGGCCCGTTGGATGTGAGGTCCGGGTGCAGGATCAGGCGGATCAGCGTGAGGTCGTTGAAGACGGTGTCGACCACCGGCACGTTCGGTTTTTCGTGGCGGGCCTTGCGGACGTCGGGGTGCGCGAGATCGCCCTCAAACAAAGGCCGCGAATCGAACGCCACGCGTCCGGCCCCGTAGGTGTTGAGCGTCTCAGCAAGCGCGTCGTGACTGGTGAAGAAATCTCGATGTCGAACTTCAACAACGAACCGGTGGCGCTCGGCCACGGTATCCAGAACCGGCGTGTAGCGTTTGAGGTCGGCGGCGCCGACGGTGTCGGGAAACTGAACCAACACAGGCCCAAGGTGCGTTGTTAGCGGACGAATCGCCGACAGAAACTGATCCAGCATTTGTAAATCGGGACGTCGCTCGTGCGTGACCTCCCGTGGAAGCTTCAAGCAGAAGCGGAAGTCGCGTTCGACAAGGGCGTCGCGCCAGCGCGCCACGCTGTTGGCATCCGGAACGCGATAAAAGGTGGTGTTCCCCTCAACGGTGTTGAACACATGGGCGTAGCTTGCCAGCCGGCTGGGACGGTCTTCAAAGAACCGATCGCGCCAGCCGGGAAACGCCCAGGCCGGCAACCCGAGGCGATAAGGGACGCCGTTCATCTGGCGCCGCGACGACCGTTACGCGTGCTCTATTTGACCGGTATAAAGGTGTCGCCGACTTTGCGGTGCAGTTTGCCGTCCAGATAAACCAGTTCGCCTTCGGCATCGCTGTCTGCTTCGATGTCACTCTGGGGCGCGCTGTACGTGGCTGAGACTTCCTGCACCGCTTTGCCACCGCTCAAACCGGACCGAACAAACGCTCCGGGGAAGCCGTTTACACGCAGTTCGTCGCGGGCCTGATCGGCGTCGGCGCGCGTGTGGAACGGGCCCACAACAAGCCGCGTCAGGCCATCGTCGCCCTTGATTTGCCTGACCTCGCCCGCGTCTGCCGGGACCGTCTGCGCGGCGGTAGCCGGCGATTTGTACGCGCCAATCTGCACATTAAAATGATCGGCCAGCGCCGCATTCGTAAATACGCACGCTACCGCGGCAAAGAGTGTTTTCTGCACGATCCGGGTCTCCAAAAATCAAGTGTTCGTAAAGTAGCGCGCGAGCCGGGGCGGCGCCAGTTGGGTTAATGATTTTTTTCGCTGACCGGTGACGCGTCGCGTGCTCGCCATAACGACACCAGCACCATGGAAAAGACGACGCACGCGAAGATAACGAACACCGTGTGCATGCCCTCGATGAAGGCAAGCTGTCGCGCCGGGCTCGCCGCAAGCTCGGCCGGTTCCAGAGTGGGCGACACGCCTGCGCGCGCCATGACGGCGGTGACGATCACGGTGGCGAGGGCGATGCCGAGTACGTTTCCGAGGTTGCGCGAGAGCGACAGGATGGCGCTGGCAACGCCGTGTTCGTTGGGCTGCACCGAGTTGATCATCGATGCGCCGTTGGGCGCATGGAAGATCGACATGGCCACACCGACCAGCATCACGTAGGCCGTACTCAGCCAGATCGATGTCAGCTCGTTGATCGACGTCAGGGCCAGCACAGCGATGAGCACCGCCACCAGGCCGGCGTTGGCCACACGTCTGGGTCCCAGCCGGTCGGCCAGCCGGCCTGCGAAAGGGGACACCACGATCAAGGCCAATGCCGACGGCACGAGCACAAAGCCAACATCTCTTGCGCTGTAGCCCTGCACGAACTGCAGGTGGAACGGAATCAGGAAGCGCATGGCGGAAGCCGACATAAACAGTGACAGCGAGGCGGCGGAGCCGATCGCAATGGCGCTCAGGCGGAACAGACTGAGTCGCAACATCGGGTCTTTCGTGCGGGTTTCGCGCCAGAGGAACGCACCAAACAGCAGCGCAGAGACGGCAAACCCGATCGCAATTCCCGTGTCGGTCCAGCCTCGGCGCGGCGCCAGTGTCAGCGCCGTCATCACGGTAATCAGGAAGGTGGCTGACAGCGTGGCGCCTGCCCAGTCGAAGTCACTCCAGGCGACGGGCGTGCGTTCGGCGCGCCGCTCGAGCCCCAGAGCGCTGATCACGACCATGCCCGCACCGAGGACGACCGAGATGTAGAACAGACTTCGCCAACCGTACGCATCCACGATCAGACCGCCCAGAAACGGGCCGAGGACACCGCCAATGCCCACCACGCTGACCTGGAACGCGATGACCGACGCCCGTCGGTCCGATGGGAACACGGTCATCAGCAATGGCAGCGAGTTGCCCTGCTGCATAGCGGCGCCGAGACCGACGGCCAGTCGCCCGAGAATCACACCGCCGGCCGCGCCGGCGGTTGCCGAGACCAGATTGCCGATCACTAAAAGAACAAAACCGACGATGTACAGCGGCTTGCGCCCGATCTGGTCGCCCATGCGACCGGCGGGCACTAAAAACGCCGCGATCGCGAGAAATGTGCCTAGCACGAACCACTGGGCGGTGGGCAGGTCGGCGTTCAGATCGAGTGCGGCCGCGGGCGCGACGACCGCCATCGCGGACGCGTTAATAACCGACACCAGCTGCGACACCGATACGATCGCCAGAACGCGGTTTGCGCGCCGCATGGGCGCGGGCGGCTGCTCCGGTGCGTTGCTCATAACCGGGCGCTTTGGGCCGCCGCTCGGTGCCGATCTTCATTCACGAAATAATTGTCAGCAATTGGGGCGGTAAGGCGTTGATTGCCGTGCGTATTCGACGCAGGCCAGGCGCGTGTCATCAGTTCGTCAAAACTCGGGTGGTATATTTATTGATCGCAAAAACACCAAGAAGACGAAATGCGCCAGAAATTCATGCGTCTGGCGGCTGCTGCGGTCCTTGTGCTTCTTACCCCATTATCCCACGGACCGGACTCCGTCGGGCAGGGGATCGCGACACGGTCTGTCCAAGTGAATGCGGAGACGCCTCCGGTTTCTCCGCTCGCTGCGACCGCGCCGGCCGCTTCAAAACCCCAGCGTCTCCAGTCGCTTGTTCGTGGGCGGGACTACCGGCCTGACCAGCTCGTGCTGCTGTTCCACTCGGCCGCGGATCAGGCCGCGCGCGACGCTGCGGTCCGTGCGGCCGGTGCGTCACACGTACAGTCGCTGCATGTCGGTGATGCGCACTATGCGCTTGTCCAGCTGCCACAAGGCTCCAACGTGCCGGCGATGGCTGCACGCGTCAGCCAGCTGCTGAACGTTGATCTCGCCGAGCCGAATCTTCTCTATCGAATGACCAATGTGCCGAATGATCCACTGTTTCCGCAGCAGTGGGGTCTGAACGGCACGTCCGGCAATTTGGGATCGCCCGATGCCGACATCGACGCGCTTGAGGCTTGGCCCACTTTCTTCGGCG
The DNA here is from genome assembly GCA_039026595.1 of Pseudomonadota bacterium. Taxonomy (GTDB): domain Bacteria; phylum Pseudomonadota; class Gammaproteobacteria; order Steroidobacterales; family JBCCMA01; genus JBCCMA01. The sequence goes on along the minus strand of JBCCMA010000048.1, from coordinate 5,815 downwards.
AGAAAAACGTGGTGATCGGTGTGATCGATTCGGGCATCGATTACGGCCACCCGGACCTCGCCCCCAACCTCTGGAACAACCCGGGAGAGATTGCCGACAACGGTAGAGATGATGACGGGAACGGCTTCGTCGATGATGTGTTCGGGATCAACACCATCGACGACAACGGCGATCCATTGGACACGCACGGCCATGGAACGCACGTCAGCGGGATCATCGCGGCGCGCGGCGGCAATGGCATTGGGGTTACCGGCGTGATGTGGGACGTCAGCCTGGCGTCGTGCAAGTTCATGTCCGATGACGGTTTCGGCGAACTGTTCGATGCGCTGCAGTGCATTGAGTACTTCACGTCTCTGAAAGCGCGCGGTGTGCCGGTGGTGGTCACAAATAATTCCTGGAGCGGAGGGGGTTTTTCGAGCGGCCTGCGCTCTGCAATTCAGCGAGCCGGACAGCAGGACATTCTTTTTGTGACGTCGGCCGGCAATGAAGGTCTGGATCTGGATGTGTCGCCGCGCTATCCCGGTTCGTACGTGCTGGACGCCATCGTGACGGTTGCGGCCACATCGCCGTCCGGTGGGTTGAGCGGGTTCTCGAATTACGGTGACGAAACGGTTGATCTGGGCGCGCCTGGTGAGGTGATCCTGAGTACCTGGGTGGGCGGTGGTTATTCCAATTTGTCCGGCACATCCATGGCGGCGCCGTTTGTCGCAGGCGTGCTCGGGCTAATGAAGTCCTACAGCTTTTTGACGCCAATGGATGAAATCAAAGCGGCGTTGCTTGAGTCCAGTCGTCGCGATCCGCGGCTGGCGCCCCGGATCAATGAGGGACGACGCCTGCGGATCGATCTGCCGTTGTTTGACCGCGATCTGGACGGTATGCCGGACCGCTTCGAGATTCAGTTCAATTTCGATCCGGAGAACCCGGCAGACGCGGTCCTCGATGCCGACAACGACGGATTGTCTAATCGGGAAGAGTACGAACAGGGCACCGATCCACGCGATGTGGATACCGACGGTGATGGTTTGTCGGACGGCGATGAAGTAAATGTGTTTCAAACCGACCCTGGCAATGTTGACACCGACGGCGACAACCTGTCGGACGGTGCAGAGGTCAACCAGTTTGGAACCGATCCAACTGTGCTTGACAGCGACGGCGATGGGTTGGCCGACGGTTTTGAAGTATCCACGACGCAAACCAACCCGGCTGAGTCTGATTCCGACGGCGACGGGCTTGGTGACGGTTGGGAAATTGAGTTCTCACTCGATCCGACCGTGTTTTCGGATCCGGACCGCGATGAGGATGCCGACGGCCTCGGATTGCTCGGCGAGTTTCTGGCCGGCACGCGACCGGATCGTGCAGATACCGATGACGACGGTCTCAGTGACGGCGCCGAGGTGAACGGTGCCGGTACCGATCCGCTTCGAGTCGATACCGACAACGACAGCATGCCCGATGGGTGGGAAGTCTCGGTCGGGCTTGATCCGTTGGTCGACGACGCCGGACTCGACAGCGATCGGGATGGGTTCTTCAATCTGACAGAGTTTCGCCAGGGCAGCGATCCTCTGGATTCCAACTCATTTCCGCGCCTCGATGCCTGGGCCAACGACGGAGGCGATGCGCGCCGCTCCGGCGTGGTCCCACTTAACTCGGATGACACGGCGTTTGCGCCGGTGTGGACGCGGGAATTTGCGCTCGACGTGGAACCGGGCGTGGTCGCCACCACCGGCCAGATCGTGCTGTCGACCCGCGGCGAGTCGCTGGGCACCGATGGCGTGACCGTACAAAAGCGCCGCGTGGAGTCCATCGATACGGCAACCGGCGACTCACTGTGGTTCACCGATCTGGACGAATTTGCTGACCTGCGGCGCCCTTCGCTCAATGACACCGGCCTGCAAGTTCCGGTTTCTGCCTACGGCTCAGGGGCCGCGTCATTGGTCACACTGAACCTCGCGAGCGGCGAACGGACTGGTGTGGTCGCACGTAACGGGTTTGCGCTCTATGAAGACGTCGTGGCCGATGGCGATCGTGTCTTCCTGCGCGATCAGACCACGCTTGTGGCTGCCGACAGCGCTTCAGGCGATCGCCTCTGGTCGGTTGATCTGGCATCGATTGCTGGCGCCGGCTCGGTTTTTAACCCGGTCCTGTACCAGGACGGTGTGGCGGTGGGGCTCGATTCCGCACTGTACGTCTATCACAGGGATGACGGTCGGTTGCTCTGGTCTGCACAGGCGGATGCCTGCAGCGAACAAAGCTCGGATTCCACCCGGGCGTCGGCAACAAGGGCCGGCATTTTGGTCGTCGTCGGCGAACAGTGCGCGGCGGCCTACGACCTCGCACAGCAGGTGCCCCTCTGGGCGCGCGTTGGAACCCGCACTCGACAGCTCTTGGCGGTCGACAACGAACAGGTCGTGTTCACCGAGAACTTCACGTTGCGTGCTCTCGATGCTCGCACCGGCGAGTTGTTGTGGTCACAGGACGGGGGCGCGAATTTGGGAACGTCTGTGGTTGCGACGCTCAACCACGTATTCACCGTGACGCCCTTTGGCTTGCGTGCGTTCTCTCGCGAGGATGGCGAGCTGGTGTGGAGCACGCCGATCGCCGGTGATGTGGCGATTACGCCCACCGGCTTGCTTCTGGTGACCGATAACGAGCAATCGGTCCATGCGTTCAAGGTGGAGGGCGATACCGACGGCGACGGAATCGACAATTGGTGGGAACGGTCGTACGGCTTGGACGTGGTGTCGCCCGAAGACGCTGCGCTCGATGCGGACGGTGACGGCGTCACAAACCTGCAGGAGTTCGAAACGGGGCTGAACCCGCGCGACACCGATACCGATGGCGACCTGATTGACGATGGCACGGAGCTCAATGAACTCGGTACCGACCCGCTGGCGCCGGACACGGACGGCGACGGACTAAGCGATGGCGAGGAGCGTCTGATCTATAACACCGACCCGCTCGCCGCGGACAGTGACGGTGATGGGTTAACCGACGGCGACGAGATTGGGCTCTGGAATACCGACCCCCTCGATAACCAGAGCACCCCGCCTGGTGTTGAGCGCTTTTACACATCGTTTGAGACCGGGCTGCCGGCTCTTTGGCGAAACCCGTCGGATGGGGCGCCCGGTTTTCGTATATCGGGCGATCGTGCGGTGACCGGTAGTTTCAGTCTGGCTGCGGAACCCAGCGCGACCGTGGCTCCGACCATCGCATGGACCGGGTTTTTTAATGAGGGTGAACTGACGTTCGATGCGATCGGTGCACAGGATGGATGCTGCGCTCAGTTCATCGTGAGTGTCGATGATGAGACAACAACCCTGCGTATGGACGGCACCTGGCGCAGTGTGAGTATCTCTATCCCCGCCGGTTTTCATATCGTGCGTTTTTCGGTGCTTCGCCCGGAATCGGCGCAGTACGCGCATATCGATAACGTCCGTTTCGATCGCACCGTCAGCTTCCTTGCCAGCACCCGGCAGATTGTGGTGGCGCAGGGGGAGACGTTGACCCAGTACGATCAGTCCGGGCGTATCTCGCATTTCCCGCTGGAAATCGATGCGGCCGGTGAACTGCGTGGTATCGCGGTCACCAACCGCGGCGACATTGCTTTATACGATGCGCCGCGACTGCATCTGGTCGATCCGTCAACGGACACGGTGCAGACGGTGGAGGTGGCCGGCTGGCAGCGGAGCAGTCAGGTTGGCCGAGCTGCCATTGCCGCATTGGGCGATACGCTCTACGCCGCCGACTACAGCGACGAAGGCGGCCTGCTGCGCTTTGATCTGGACGGTCAATTCCGTGACCGTGTGCTGCCAGGTGTGAGCGTGTTCAGTCTGACGCCGACGGGCGATGGCGGGCTGGCGGTGCTGGCGGCGGGTGCCGGCATCGGCCGGTTTGATCCCGCGACACAGCAAATTTCCGATTCGCTCGCGCTTAATCCGTTTCCTCAGGTGGCGCTTAGATCGCGCATCGATAACGCGGTCTTCGGAACGACCCTGCCCAACCGACTGGTGCGTTACAGCGCGGCGGGCAATGGCCTTGAGGACGTGACGCCCACGGATTTCGGATCGCCAAGTACGCTGATCGAGACGTTCAATGGGACGCTGTTGTTCGGTGGTCAGGGCACCACCGCGCACATTATTGAACAGGACTTTTCCGGCTACCGATCCATTGCGCTCGACTTCAACCTGCCGTCCAGATCGCTGTACTTCGCCGTTATCGACGGACTTGGCGCCGACGCGGATGCCGACGGCATCACCGACTGGTGGGAGATGCGCAATGGACTGGATCCCGCCAATCCCGCCGATGGCACGGACGATCGCGATAGCGACGGCCTGTCGAATCGTCAGGAATTCGAATTAGGTTCTGACCTGGACCGTGCGGATACCGACGACGACGGTCTGTCTGATGGTGACGAGTTCCTGCTTTACGGCTCTAGCCTGCTCAGTGTAGATGGTGACAACGACGGGCTGCTCGATACCGAGGAAGCGCTGCAGCTCGGCACAGATCCTATGTCGTCGGACAGTGACGGGGACGGTCTGAGCGACTTTGAGGAGCTGCGTGATTTCGGTACCGATCCTCAAGCCGCCGATACGGACGATGACGGAATCGATGATCGGACGGAACTGTCGTTCGGACTCAACCCACTGCAGGACGACGCATCGACAGATACCGACGGCGACGGCCTGACCGCACTGGACGAAGTCATGGCCGGGACGCGCCCCGAACTGGCCGATTCGGATTACGACGGGCTGGACGACGGTCGTGAGCTGAATGTGCTTGGCACCGATCCGGTATTCGTAGACAGCGACGGCGACCGCATACTGGACGGGTATGAGGTCGCCATCGGCCTCGATCCGTTGCTTGCAACCGACGCGGCTGAGGATATCGACGGCGATGGCTTCGACAATGTGACGGAGTTTTACGCTGCAACGGACCCGGCTTCGGCGGTTTCGCAGCCCATGCCCTCGCCATGGGCTATGGCGCGCGGGGGTCCGACGCGTCGCGCATTCGTGCCCATACAGGTGGACCCTGTGAATCTTTCTGCGCTGTGGAGCAGGGCGCTCGTGACGAGCGTCGTCGAGATCAAAGATCTCACATCTGCAGGCGGACAAGTGTTCGCCACGCTCGGGTCCAAGGCAGGCTGGCAGGCGCTGGCGATCAATGCGTACAACGGTGAGGTGCAGTGGCGGCATGAATTTACACAACGTGGCGCTCTGGGTACCGAGGCGATCCCCTACAGCAACTCATTATTTGTTATTACAAATGACTCGTCTCCCCGACTGCTTCAGCTCAATCGCTTCACCGGCGAGACATTGGAAGCGTCCTTCGATATCGATCCGGTGTACCGCGGTTTCGCGCCGGCATTCAAGAACGGATTTTTGTACGTAGGCAGCCAATCCGGCGAGATCATAAAACTTGATCCTCTGAGTAAAGAGGTTGTCTGGCGATCGCAGGGTTTCTCGCTGCCGTTTTCCGGTGGAATCATGGTCGACGATGCGTCGGTGTACTTCCCGACGTATTCAGGATTCCGTCTGCCGGCGGGGCTGACAGTACTCGACGACGCCACCGGCGAAATTGACTACCTCGTGCAGGGACGCGCAGATGGCTTGTCGCCGCGATTTGACGAGGGCCTGCCGCTTTCCGACGGTGGCGAGGGCGTCTTTGTTCGCGAAAGCGACGGTCGGCTTTCGAAAGTTTCCAGCGGGCCGCAACGCCGTACCTGGACGTCGATTGGCGTGTATGACGGTGAGCCCGCTGTGGCCAACGGCGTGGTGTATGTGACCCGTCCGGACGGACTCGCGGCATTCGATACGCT
>JBCCMA010000047.1:0-21684 GCA_039026595.1 Pseudomonadota bacterium | reverse complement strand
TTGCCCGCCCTGATACGCAAAACTGAAGCCGGCCTCGAGTGTGCCGCCGGCGACTTTGTCATCGATCCACAGCGACCGGTGCCTCGCGCCGTCATCTCACATGCACACGCGGATCACGCCCGGCCGGGGAGCGACGTCTATTACGCAACCCGCAAAAGCGTCCCGATTCTTCGCAAGCGACTCGGGCGCCACGCGATCATCGCGGGCGTTGACTACGGCGAACGACTCACCTTCGGCCGGACCTGCGTGTCTTTTCACGGCGCCGGCCATGTCATGGGGTCCGCTCAGGTTCGAGTAGAGGGACCCGACGGCGTGTGGGTCTTCACAGGTGACTTCAAGCGTGATGCCGATCCAACCTGCGATCCGTTTGAGCCGCTTGAGTGCGATGTTCTGATCAGCGAAGCGACCTTCGCGCTGCCGATCTATCGCTGGCCGTCCGGGACAGACGTCGCGAATGAGATCCTGTCATGGTGGCGGGTCAACGCCGAAAACGGACGCCCCTCTGTGTTGTTCTGTTACGCCCTCGGCAAAGCGCAGCGTGTGCTGGCCGAACTCGCTGGCAAGACTGCGCGTCCGGTATTGCTGCATGGCGCGGTACATGCGATGACCGTCATATACGAACAAGCCGGCATCGACATGGCGGCATTTGAACAGATTGATCTGCGGCAGAAGCGCGACTACGCCGGCGAGTTGGTGATCGCCCCACCGGGGGCCGCCGGTTCCACATGGATGCGGCGCTTCCGACACGCACAGACCGGGTTTTGCTCCGGCTGGATGCGTGTACGAGGCAACCGGCGCCGTCGTGGCTACGATCGCGGATTTGTGCTGTCTGACCATGCGGACTGGCCCGCTCTGCTGCGGACTATCGACGAGTGCGCGCCCTCCGAAGTGCTGTTGACGCACGGACACGCTGACACGTTGGTTCGTTACCTTAAGGAGCGCGGCATCGCCGCGCGCGCACTTTAATGCGCGCGTTCGCAGCGCTGTACCAGGCGCTGGATCAGACCACGTCCACCAACGCGAAAGTGGACGCCCTTGTCGACTACTTCCGGTCGACGCCGGCTGCGGACGCCGCGTGGGCCGTCTATTTCCTTTCCGGCCGTCGGGTAAAACGATTGGTCGGCGCCGCACGCCTTCGCGAGTGGCTGGTGGATGCAAGCGACTTGCCGGCATGGCTGGTTGAGGAGACCTATGCGTCGGTCGGGGATCTTGCAGAGACGATCGCACTGCTGGTTTCAAAAGATCAGGGCAGCGTTGACGATCGTCCGTTGTCGGTCTGGATGCACGACGCCATCCTGCCGCTGGGGTCCATGACGCCCGAGGTCCAGCGCGAGACGTTGCTCGAATGGTGGCATGCCCTGCCGTACAGCACGTGTTTTCTGCTGAACAAGCTGCTGACCGGTGCGCTGCGGGTCGGCGTGTCGCAGACACTGGTCGCGCGGGCGCTGGCCACGGTCGCCGATCTGCCCAGACCTGTGATCGCGCACCGCCTGATGGGCCACTGGACACCGGACGCGCCGTTTTACGAGCGACTGCTCGCCCCCGATGATGGTGAGGCGGATCTGTCGCGACCCTATCCTTTCTTTCTCGCCGCGCCCCTCGAAGAGTCACCAGAACAGCTTGATGACGCTTTGGGACCGGTCGGTGCCTGGCAAATGGAATGGAAGTGGGACGGTATTCGGGCGCAGATCGTGCGTCGCGGCAATGAGTGCTTTATCTGGTCGCGCGGCGAAGAATTGATTAGCGACCGATTCCCGGAGGCGCGTGACGCGGCGGCCCGCTTGCCTGACGGCACGGTGCTGGACGGGGAACTGCTGGCGTGGGCCGAAGGCGGCGTTCTGCCCTTCAGCCAGCTGCAAAGACGCATCGGGCGCAAAAAAATTGGTAAGAAACTGCTCAATGAGGTCCCGGTTGCCTTCATGGCCTACGACGTGCTGGAGCAAAACGGAGCCGATGTACGTGGGCAGCCAATGTCTGATCGGCGACACGCCCTCGAGCAACTACTGTCCGACCCGCCCCTCGCCCTGATGATATCGCCCGTCGTCACACCAACGGACTGGCGTGACGCGGCGATGCATCGCGACGAAGCGCGGGCGCGTCGGGTCGAGGGTTTGATGCTCAAGCGTCGCGACGCTGTGTACGGGACGGGCCGTATCCGCGGCCCGTGGTGGAAATGGAAAGTGGCGCCCCACACTGTTGACGCCATCATGCTGTACGCCCAGCCTGGACACGGGCGGCGTGCCAATCTGTATACCGACTACACGTTTGCCGTCTGGGACGACGACCAGCTCGTGCCGATTGCCAAAGCCTATTCAGGATTGTCGAACGCGGAAATCGCAGAGCTGGACAAGTGGATTCGTCGGCATACAAAGGAGCGCTTCGGGCCGGTTCGCTCGGTCGAGCCCGAGCACGTTTTCGAATTGAAATTTGAGGCGATCAACGCATCGAGCCGACACAAGTCCGGCGTGGCGGTGCGTTTCCCGCGTATTGCACGCTGGCGTCGGGATCTCGGTCCAAAGGACGCCGATACACTGGATATGGTCAGGACGTTGGCCGCCGATGTGGAAAACGCCTCGTGAGCAAGGCGACACCGGCTGGCCGAATATCGGCCTGGTACAAAGCGAACGGCTGGACGCGTTTCCAGTTCCAACAGAAGGCGTGGCAGGCGTATGCGCGCGGTGAGAGCGGTCTGATCCACTCACCGACCGGATCGGGCAAGACGCTTGCGGCGTGGCTCGGCCCCGTGCGCGCGGCGATGGACGAGGCGCGTTCCGGGGCGCCGCCGGTGCGGGCGCTGCGCGTGCTCTGGATCACGCCGTTGCGAGCATTGGCCACGGACACCTGCCGCGCATTGACCGCGGCGGTGGATGCGCTGGACGTGCCGTGGGAGGTCGACGTTCGTACGGGCGATACCCCGAGCAGTCGCCGGACCCGCCAGCGGAAAAAACCGCCCCATGCCTTGATCACTACGCCGGAAAGCCTGTCGCTTCTTTTGAGCTACAGCGATGCTGAGCAGTACTTCCGCCATCTGGACGCGGTCATTGTCGACGAATGGCACGAACTGATTGGCAACAAGCGCGGTGTGCAGCTTCAACTCGGCTTGTCGCAGCTTCGGGTCTGGCGTTCTGAACTGCGCGTCTGGGGTTTGTCGGCCACGCTCGGCAATCTCGACACGGCACTGGCGGCTTTGCTTGCGCCAGGTCAGTCGGGGGTGCGTATCGCCGGCAATCAAACCCGCAAGATTCGTATTCGCTCGTTGATCCCGGCGTCGATGAGCGCCTTTCCGTGGGCCGGGCATCTGGGGTTGTCGCTACTGGACGATGTCATAGCGGCGCTTGAATCAAGCCCGTCCACACTCCTTTTTGCAAATACACGGGCGCAGTGCGAACAGTGGTTTGAAGCGTTGATGAGGGCGCGGCCCGACTGGATCGGTCAGGTGGCCATTCACCACGGCTCCATCGATCACGATGTCCGGCTGCGTGTCGAGCAGGCCCTGAGGGACGGTCAGATGCGCTGCGTCGTGTGCACATCGTCGCTGGATCTTGGTGTCGATTTCTCGCCCGTCGAGCAGGTCATTCAGGTGGGCAGCCCGAAAGGTGTGGCGCGCCTGCTTCAGCGCGCCGGGCGCAGCGGTCACCGTCCCGGCGCCGCGTCCGACGTGCTGTGTGTGCCCGGTCACGCGTTCGAGCTCGTTGAATTTGCGGCGGCGCGTCTGGCCGCTGAGCGCGGTCAGATCGAAGGCAGATCGCCTCCGGTGCTGTGCCTCGATGTGCTCGCTCAGCATCTGGTCACGCTGGCGTTAGGTCAGGGATTTCGCGCCGAGGCGACGCTTGCCGCGGTGCGTGCGACCCACGCCTTCGCCACGCTGTCCGATGAGGACTGGCAGTGGACGCTCGATTTCATTACCCGCGGCGGGCAGGCGCTGCAGGGTTATCCGCAGTACCACCGAGTCGCGGTGGACGATGACGGCGTCTACCGCGTCACGTCCCGGCGAATTGCGACCCAGCACCGAATGGGCATCGGCACGATTACCAGCGACACGGCCATGCGGGTAGCGTGGCTCAAGGGCGGGACCATCGGCTACATCGAAGAGAGTTTCCTGACGCGACTTAAGAAAACCGATCGATTTTTGTTCGCCGGGCGATTACTGAAGCTGGTGACGATCAAGGACATGACGGCCTATGTCCGCATTGCCAAACCCGGGAAGCGCACGGTGCCGCGTTGGCAAGGCGGTCGCATGCCGCTCTCGGCCGAATTGTCCGACACCGTTCTGGAATTGCTCAGCGGTTCGCAACCGGAACTACCAGAGATGCAAGCTGTGTCCGACATGCTGGCGATCCAGTCGCGCTGGTCGCGCCGGCCGTCACCGGATGAGTTGCTCGTGGAGGGCATCGGCACGCGCGGCGGCTTCAGTCTTTTTATCTACCCCTACGCCGGGCGGCTTGTGCACGAGGGTCTGGCGGCGCTCGTCGCATGGCGCCTGACCCAGCGCATCGCGGTGACCTTCAAGCTATCGGTGAACGACTATGGTTTTGAGTTGCTCAGTCATCGACGGCCTGACCTGTCGGATAGTGATCTTGCGCAAGCGCTCTCACCGGACCGACTTGCAGAGGATCTGGTGCAGTGCCTGAACACATCTGAACTGGCGCGCCGTCAGTTTCGTGACATTGCACGGATTGCCGGGTTGGTTTTCACAGGCTATCCGGGCAAAGGTAAATCCACCCGTCAGGTGCAGGCGTCGAGTGGCCTGATTTTCGATGTCCTGAAGGACTACGATTCCGAGAATCGTCTGCTGGCGCAGGCAGAGCGCGAGGTGCTGACTCAATCACTGGAGTTTCGTCGTCTTGAGGCGACCCTTTCACGGCTTGCGGATCGGCAGCTGCACGTCGTCTACCCGGAGCGCGTGACCCCGTTGTCGTTTCCACTCTGGGCCGAACGGGTTGCAGCCCAGACGGTATCCAGCGAGTCGTTCTCTGAACGGGTTCAGCGTATGGCTGAGTCGCTGTCCGCCTACGCGAGTAGAGGATGAGTGGTCCGCACACGATTGAGTTGGCCGGCGAAGAGATGCTGCTCCTGCCAGAGCGAGCGATCTTCTGGCCGCGTCGCGGAACTCTGATCGTCGCCGATGTGCACCTCGGAAAAGAGGACGTGTTTGGTCGGCACGGCATGGCCATCCCACGCGGCGCAACGAGCGATGACCTCGTGAGGCTGGCCGGCCTCGTCGAGCGCTGGCCGGTAAACGATGTGGTGGTGCTCGGCGATCTGCTCCACGGGCTGCCCTCCGCGCGCTCCGACTGGCCGGGCGAGTTGGCTCTCTGGCTCGACGCGCATGCGGAGATTCAATTCCGCGTTGTGGCTGGAAATCACGATCGACCTGCCGCCATGCACTCACTGGATAAGCGGATTGAATGGCACCGCGGCGACGTGCTGGAGGTGCCCTTTCGCCTCATGCACCACCCCGAACAGGCGTCGGCGGAATTCGTTCTTTGCGGGCACTTGCATCCGACTTTGCGGATCAAGACCCGCGCCGATGTGCTCCGGTCGCCCGTGTTCTGGTTCGCGGACCGCGTCGGTGTGTTGCCCGCGTTCGGCCGCTTTACGGGGGGCTTCAATGTGCAACCTGCCGCATCGGATCGACTGTTTATGACCGGCCCGGACGTGGTCGTGGATGTCTCCCACGTGACGATGGCCGCGGCCGCGGACCGACCGTGGACGGCCTCCCCGACGGGGTAGTCAGGTGGCCTACTCCAGCAGTGTCCACCGGACGGTGTCCGCGAGCGCGGTCTGCTGCTGGTCGAACCAGACCAGAAATCCGGTCGCGTTCTCGGTCTGGTCAGTATTCGAATCGCGCCACGCGTTAATCAGTTCAACCAGCGCGTCGACGCGGGACCACGCCTCGGCGCGGGTTTCTGCCTCGCGGACCAGCCAGGAAAATTCGTCCTGGACAACCTCGAGCGCACCGCGTGCGAGGCCGCTGCGAGCCAGTCCGTAGTGACCGTTGAGGAATGCGGGTGCCACCTCGGTCGCGCGCGAATAAGCGTGACTGGCACGGTCATGTTGACGGGTCTTATACAGTGCGTCGCCCATCTCAGAGTAGAGCTGAGGTAGATAGTCCACCTCGCGGCCGTCCTCCTCCAGCCGACGCGCGGACGCCGCGTAGGATTCGGCGCTGGCGCGATAGCGCCGAAAGGCCCGTTCCAGAAGACGCGTACGCTTACCGTCGGTCCCGGCGTCCTGCGCTCGGGATTCGTATGCTCGCGCCTGCTCGTAGAGCTGGCGACCCTTCTTGAAGTGCTGGTCGGTCACCTGCTCGCGTGTGAGTTCGGCTCGCGAATCGAAGGGCTGGATGCCGATTCCGTCGACCCACGGGACCCCGGTACCCGCAGCCGCAAACGCCGGGGCTGACGTGCAAAACACGGCGGTCATTACCGCGGCGAACTGTGCTTTCAAGCGACACGACATGCTTTGATCGTCGCACAAATCCAGCGCCGCAGCACGGCGGGCGGCCAGAGAACAGGTGGTGGGTTGCCTTAGAAGTCGTTCCACTCCTCGCCCTGACCTGCCGCTTTTGCCGGTGCCGACGGCACAACGTCCGCTTTGGCCCCGGACCAGGGACGATTGGCTGAGCGACGGTCGACTCCGTCCGATGCGGGGTCGTTGGCGTTATCGTGCGCCAACGCGTCCGAAACGGTGAAAAAGCCCATTTTTTGCTTTAACTCCGTAGCCTGCCTGCCCATGGTTTCGCTGGCTGCCGCCGCTTCTTCGACGAGCGCGGCATTTTGCTGTGTGAATTCGTCAAGTTGAATAATGGCCCGGTTGACCTCCTCCACACCCAGCGCCTGTTCCTGGCTCGCGACCTTGATTTCGCTGACCACATCCGTGACGCGTTTAATGCCCGTCACGATTTCGTCCAGCGTCTCACCCGATTGATTTACGAGGGTCGAGCCTTGGACCACACGCTGGCCACTGTCATTGATCAGATCCTTGATTTGCTTGGCAGCCGTTGCACTGCGCCCCGCGAGGTTACGGACCTCGCGTGCGACCACCGCGAAACCTCGCCCTTGCTCTCCGGCGCGCGCAGCTTCCACCGACGCGTTCAGTGCGAGCAGGTTGGTCTGGAACGCAATCTCGTCGATCACGCCGATGATATCGGTGATCTTGCGGCTCGACTCGCTGATCTGGTCCATCGCGTTGACGGCGTCCCGGACCACGGAACCGCCGCGCTCTGCGAGGTCGCGTGTTTCCACGGCCAGCTTGTCGGCCTCTTCGGCATTAAGTGCGTTCTGTTTCACCGTGCTGGTCATCTCTTCCATGCTCGACGCGGTTTCCTCAAGACTGGAAGCCTGTTGTTCGGTACGACTGCTCAGATCGACGTTGCCCTGTGAGATTTCGGAGATGCCGGTCTTGACCGCGTTCGTATTGGCCTGAATGCCCGCAACCACCTCGGTGAGTCGGTGCACCGTGGTGTTCACGTCCGACTTCAGTTGCCCGAATGAGCCCTTGAAGTCCCCTATCATCTGTGTGGTCAGGTCACCATTTGAAAGTCGTCCGAGTACACGGACCGTTTCATTGATCGCGCGTTCGGAGACGCCGACCAGTTCATTGATCGCCCCGCCGAGCCAGCCGAGAAAGCCGGCGTCGTCGCCGACGGTGACGCGCTTGGTCAGATCCCCTGACAGCGCGGCATCGACCATTGCCTGCACGTCGCGCTCGACGATGACCTCGGCCGTCCTGTCCATCCATTCGACGACGGTGCCCAGGCGCTCTCCATCACTGCCAAAGATTGGATTCACCTCAAGTCGTAGCGACAATCCGCCAACCTCAAGATCGGTCACCATGCTTTTTTGCATGGCATTCAGCATGCCTCGCTGATGACTCGGGTCCTGATGGAAAATATCGATGTTCGACCCCAGCAGGTTTTCCGGATTAAAGCCGGGGATGTCGTCCCGCATTTTTTGCGCGTGCTCACGGAACAGCGATTCGATGGTCTGATTGAGGTACGTGATGTTGTAATCCGGATCTGCAACGATCACACCTACGGTCGAGACTTGCTCAAGCGACTTGCGCAGGAGTCTGTCCTGCTTTGCGCGGCATTTGTCTTCGGTGACATCCTGCGCAAAGTGAACAATTTTCACTACCGCGCCGAGCGAGTCCCGAACAGGATGCAGACTTCCGCTGTACCAGCGTTCATTGTCGTCCTGATCGCGCAGCGCGATTTCGCCGCTCGCGGCCTGTCCGGCCACCGCCTCAGTCCAATACGCGCGGCCGGCCGACGCGAAATCGGTTGAAAGCAACTGCTCGAAAGTTTGGTCTGTGATGCTGTCTTTCGTTTTACCGAGTCCGGTGGCGTATTGATCGTTGCACTTCAAAAGCACGCCCTGGGATGAAAACTCTGCGTAGCCGCCGGAGCGCCGAATAGCTCTCAAGATGTCGCGGGTCTCCACGGCGCGCTTGTTGATCTCAGTAATGTCAGCAGCCAGCTTCAAGACGGAAACGACGTTCTCCTGATCATCACGTATCGGTATGTAGCACGCCTCAAGCCAGAGCGCTCGACCGCTTTTATGTCGGCGCAGGAATTCACCGCGCTTCACTTCGCCTTTCTTAAGATCGGCCCAGAACGCCGCGTAGTCCGGATGCTGCGCGTCGTCCGGTTGCATGAGCATGCGATGGTGTTGGCCAACAAGCTGATCCGCGCTGAAGCCCGTGGCATTTTCAAAAAGCTCGTTGACGCTTTTGATTATTCCGTCTGGCGTAAATTCAATGACGGCCATCGCGCGCCCGACAGCTTGTGCCCGGGTCTGCACCCTTCTTTCGTTCGTTCGGGCGCTTGTGATGTCCGAGATCAGGAGAACAAACGCGGGGTCCGAACGGTCTGTGTGAGGTAACGGAACGACCCGCGCCTCAAGTGTCAGCAATGCGCCCCCGTCGGTGAGGTAGCTAAAGTCAACACGCTTACGCGTCGCGGCGGTATTCTGGATCCGCTGCCCACTAAAGACATCGCCCCCCTCGTGGGCGACGGCTGCAAGGGGTTGTCCGGCAAGAGCGTCCGATTCGGTGTCCAGCAAGCGAGCGAGGCGATCGCTCACCGAGTCAATCCTGCCTTCTGCTGTCACGGTCAAGGTGAGTTCCTCGTGCGACAGGACATCAAGGAACGGCTTGTATGGATCTGTGCTCTCGGTACGCGTTAATGCGAGCGTCGCGGCGAGCGCAAGCGAGATGACGCCTGCCGACAGCGTGAACGGCCACTGGTCAGTCTGCGAACCCAGTACAAAAATTGCGACAACAGGAATCGACGCGGCCAGCAGAATTTTCCAATTCGCAAAAAATGATCGGATTGAGGGCATCAACGGAAACTCCAGAGACGTTGGTTGTCAGGCGCGGACCGTTGGCACAGGAGGTGGGTGCGACGGTGGCCGCAGCAGGTCAACCTACGCAAAGGTCCGGTGGGTTCGCGACGTTGGGGGGGGCGCCCACAGCGTGTCCATACAGGCGCCAAGACGGGTCCTTCCGTCGCATGAGTACTAGCGGCGGCTGAACGCCAAGCATTAGTAACGACTCGTATAGCCGGACGCGGTTATCGGTGAACCGCGACGTAAAGAATTGGTGCGTACCGTCGCTATTGGCTCCGAGTTGCCCCGCGCTTAATCTGGATGGCCTGTTATGACAAATCAAAACCACGCGAGATTGGCCGCGCGCGCACTGCCTGATCGGCTTTCGGATTCGGATCTGAAGGCCTTTCAATCCACCGCACTAGAGTTGAGCGGCATCAAGCTCGATGACAGCAAACGCTCAATGATTTACACGCGATTCCTGCGTCGCCTGCGGACGCTGGGGATGAGTGATTTCAAGGAATACCTCGAATACGCCGCCCAACCCGAAAGCGGAGAACGTCAGGATTTCATCAATACGATCACAACCAACCTGACTTACTTTTTCCGAGAGGCGCATCATTTCGAATATTTGTCCGAAACCGCTTTGCCCACGTTGCTGAAGAGCCGGACGACCACAGAGCCGCTGCGTGTCTGGTCAGCGGGCTGCTCTTCCGGTGAAGAGCCCTATTCGATCGCAATGACGCTCCAGGCGGCGGGCCTGGTCGGCGAGCGAGACTATCGACTGCTCTGCACGGACATTGATACCGACATGGTGCGCAAGACCCGCGCGGGCGCGTTTCGCACAGACGGCATCCGGGGGCTGAATAAAAGCCAGTTGCGGAGATGGTTGAAGGACACAGACGGCGTCGCCTCGGTGCACCCGTCTCTGCGCAAAGGGATGATCTGTCGGGCGCTAAATTTGTTTGACCACTGGCCGCTTCGCGCCGGTGTTGACGTTATATTTTGTCGCAATGTACTGATTTACTTCAAACGCCCTGACCAGGAGCGCGTGATTCGCGGCTTCGCTGAGATGCAAACGCCCGGGTGCTATCTTTTTCTCGGACACTCGGAGTCAATCAGAGGGCTTGAGAACGTCTACACCCGAGTGGGCAACACTGTATTCAAGCGGAAATCAACATAGAGTAAGCGCTGGGCGCTCGGACCCACCTTCGCATCTGCGTCATTCAAGGTCCGGGACACCCGGATAAGCGGATATCGACGTTATCGATGTAGAAGAAATCACCCGATCCATTGTCGTCGGAAGTGATAAACCGGATGCGCGTGTTGGCGGACCGAACCGCACTAAGGTCAACTCGATTGGATTGGTAGAACGCATCCGTTGCCGGACCCCGGAAGCGGTCCAGTTCCACCCATGATCCGCCGTCTGGCCGCGCTTCGACAAGCAAATACTCGTCCGGGTCGTCAACAGAAACCCGGCGCAGATCGAACCAGAGAAACGCATTGGTGGCACTGGTCAGATCGACCGAACGCTCAATCCCGTATTCATCATCCTCTATTCGCAGTCGTGAGTTGTCCTGATCGAACAGGATCTGGACGTTGCCGGATTCCGGTCCGTCACTCTCCTCTTCTTCTTCCCACGGTCCGAGGAACGACAGCGTCCCCTCGTTTCTCGCGTAGTCAGGAAACAAAAAGCTGTCCCGGTAGTCGTTGGCGCAGTCGCGGCTTTGGACGATCATGTCCTCAAGGGTCGTGCCGATCGTCGGATCGGTGGTGTCCAGAGAGAGCGTGATCCCTTGAATGTTGACCAAGTCGCCGCCCGCGTCGCCGATGGAGCCGTTCTGATAGAACAGGCTGCTGGTCAGCGTTGTGGGGTCCACCAGTACGAGGTCGTCGCGCGTGACGTCGGTGCCGACAACGGTATCGTTGCTCTCCGAAGACAGCACCACGAGGCCGTTTTCGAACACGTGCAGCGCGTCGAAGTCCTCGTTGGCTTGAGTCGTGATTGCTCGGCCGTCGATCCACTTGGTTACGACGTTGGTGGTCGGATTCGCAAGCGCGATGTCTTGAGACTCCAGCCGAACACCCCAGACCGTATCTCTAAATGTGATAGTAAAGGCGAGTTGGCCGTCGTCGCGGAGATGGATGCCATCGAACCAGGATTCCTTGCGAACATTGCTGAGCCGCCAGAATCGCTGGTTTCGCCCCGTTGAAGGCTCAACTTCGATGATGTCGTTTTTGTCGTAGGCAACACCGTTCACCGTACCGCCCTCCTCGCCGAACGCGATCAGGTAGCGATCGGCGTTGATTCGATGAATCGCCCAGATTTCCGCATCTGAGGGCGTAATCAACCCGGCCCCCGACAATACGGCGGCGGCCGTTTGCCGGCTGGCATCAAAATCAACGGCGTCGAAGGCCCGGTAGACGTCGTTGTCAATCGTGACGCCGTCTTCGAACGTCAGAACAGCGCCGACATTCTGGTGCTGGCTCGGCGCGCACGGCGAGCCGCACTGACAGGCATAGCGGATGTCGAGGCGCGGGCGTCGGTTCGTGTCGCTGCTTTGTCCTGTCGTGATCTCGAGCTTGCTGCCGCCCTTGCGTGGGTTCGCGTTGATCAGAAACCCATAGTTTGGTGCGCCCGCCTGCCAGTCGCGGACCATATCCGTCAGATTTACGTCGATATAACCGGTGGAAGAGACGACCAAGGTACTGGCGCCTTGCTCGGTCACATCGCCACCGGGTTGGTCCCAGAACTCGCCGAACAGCCCTAGAACGCCGTCGGAGCGGCGCGTCCAGTCGGCCTCGCTCTCCGACCACGGTGCGACCAATCGGCGTATGTAGACCTCCGTCTCGACGCCGCCGTAACGGTGAATGTAGAGCCGAAGGGTGGCGGACCGAATCTGCAAGTCCCGCTGCAAGGGTGGAACGTCCAGAGCCATCAGAATCCGATCGTCGCGGGTGGCGCTGGCCTCCACATCGAGGTGGGTCTGATCCCAGTGATTGTGCGTCTCTTCCCCATCGCTCCCTTCGATTTCAGCGTCGGGGTCGCCTGGCGTACTGACGATGGTCAGAGTCTCAGGCTCTGCGTACACGCGCACATTGTCTACGTGGGTCTGCGTTTGGGCACCCAGATCGCTCTCGGCTGTTATATCCAGCCGCACGGGTGAGCCTTCGTTCGGACTAATGGACACGCGGTAGCCCACGCCATTGAAACGGGCATCGGCGATCTGCGTATACCCCGAACAGGCGCCGTTTTGCTGCAACGAGTAGCGTGCGTGGGACTCCGCAGCCTGCAGTGCATAGCGCACATTATCCGTGTCCGCTCCCGCCTCGATCAAAGGGATCTCCGGTGTCGTGATCTCAATCAACAGCAATGCGAGCGCGCCCACCCCGGCCAACAGCGTCAGGATGGCGATCAGTGCGAAGCCGCTTAGTTGTTGCCGCGTGATCATCAGATGCCAACTTCGGCCCGGACAGTAGAGGACATTCGAACAACGGCCTCGCCACGCCGTGATTCCACGGTGACAGTGATGAGTGAAATGCCCTCCGGGCTCACGGTGCGCCGGAATCCGAGGTAGGTGACATTTCGAAGAATTGGACGCCCGATGAAATCGAGGCCACTGATCACCCCGTCGCCATTGACGTCGGTCAACGCCTGTCGGCGCTCGATCAGATCATCATCCACAAGATAGAACATCAGCGGGTCCACCCAGTCCTCGTCGACCCGCCCGTCCTCATCGTCGTCGTTGACATCGCCCTCATCGATGAAGCCGTCGCCGTCGTCATCAACCCCGAGAACCCCCGGCGCGCCGTCGCCGTTCATATCCGCGCCAGGGTCTTCGTCGATCATGCCGTCGCCGTCGTCATCGCGCCCGTTGATCGGATCCTCGTCCAGCGGGGACCCTTCTTCGTCGTCATCGGGGACCTGCGCGGCGCCGGGCGGGACGCCATCAGCCACGCCGTTGCCGTCGTCATCGAAAAACGCCACACCGGCGCGCCCGTCATTGGTCAGGTCGGCTCCAGAATCTTCATTGATCAGCCCGTCCCGGTCGTTGTCGGCGTCGGGCACACCGTCGCCGTTGGCATCGAGGTCGAATGGCAAGGCCACGACCAGCAGCGCGTCCTGAGGTCCGAAGCCCGGGGGCACGGATTCTTCGCGGATGCTCTCGATGTGGGATGTGGTCGGAATCTCGACCTGGGGCACCATGACACGCGTCGTCCGTCGGACCGCGTCTGTCATGCGATTTAGCGCGAACAGCACCTCGCGCTGCAGCCGAAGCTCGGCGTCAATGGTATCGGCCGAGCGCTGGATTGTGCTGATCAACGGGACGAGCGATGTGATCAGAATAGCCGCAATGGCAAGGCTGACCAGCAGCTCGATCAGGGTTACGCCGTCCTGACGCTGTCGCGTGACCGCGCTCATTGATCGAACCGCAGACCTTGGTACCGCACCGCCGTGCCCTCGACCCGGACCACATAGAGATAGACGTTGGCATCGCGCCCCGAGTTGGGGTTGTTGTCGCGGTCTGCGTTGTCGATGTCGTATCCGAGGGTATCGATCGTCAGGCGGGAACCGTCGGACAGGGTGATAAAGCGGGTTATCGCTCCGCCCCCGTCCACAATGCTCTCTGTCGCCACGTATTCCCCTGCAAGCGCGCGCTCCAGATACGATTTCGCTTCGGTTCGCCAGAAGCGCTCGCTGACCACGCCGTCGCTGACCATCAACGCTGTCCGGATAGCGTCCGCGGTCGGCCCGGCCAGCGCGGCAATGACAATCACGGCCACCAGCACTTCCACGTAGCTAAGACCACGTTGGCGATGGGCATCCAGCCTCACAGATTGGGACTCACATCGAACGCGACGCGGCCCGTTTCGCCGTCCACCACAAGCGTGCGCTGCTGGCCGTTGCGCCTCAGAAACAGTTGCGCGGAGTTCAGCTGCGTCGAAACGGGATCGCTGCAGCGAACAAATCCACTGGGGTCGAACACCAGAATATTTGGCTCGCTGCAGTTACCGCGCCACTGAATGCCGCCACCAAGTGAGTCCAGTGCGGAGCGACTGTCCTGTGCAAAAGACAAGATGTAGGTGCGTTTGGTGATCGGATTGATGACATCGCGGACCGGTTGGCCGGCGCTGTTCAGGCGGATGACCTGAATAGTCGGCCCGCTGCTGGTGTAGGCAATGCCGTGGCGCTGTCCCGTGGCTCTGGACATCTCGCGGGCGTACTCGAGGGCAAACGTCAGGTCGCGAAGAGCCAGATCGAGGCTGCGATCAGGCGTGCCCCGCAGCGCAGGCACCGCGACCGCCGCCGTGATGGCAAGGATCGACAGCGTGATCAGTAGCTCTGTAAGCGACAGTCCCCGTTGACCGGACTCGACGTGTTGTCTAGCTGCCTCCATAGGTCAGCACATCGATGCGGCGGACGCTCGGCGCAAACCGACTGAGGTCTCGTGGCAAGCCCTCAAGCGCTGACTGCGCGTCCTGTCGGCTGCTGTAACGCCCATACATCACGACCACCTGAGAGGCAGCGTCGAGCGTTGCTGTGTGGATGTCTGCGTACTGCGCGGCCACGCTGTCGGCATCGGCCTTGTTGTGCGCGTGGAACAGGTAAACCGTGTACGGCGTGGTCTGCGTGGACAGTGTCATGCCAGTGGTCGACACCTCATCCGCGCCAAAGCGCTCAACCACGTCGTCCTTGATGCGGTTCTGGCGCGTATTGAGCTGGCCGGATTCGTCAAAAACGCGCTCCATTGGCTGTGTGTTCCATGGCTCTGTCGCCTGTTTGCCCACCGCATCGATAATCTTGGGCGTGATCAGCACAATGGTCTCGGTGTTCTCATCGTTACGCGAGCGATTGGAGAACAGGCGTCCGACCACCGGGATGCGGTCCAGCACGGGGACGCCTGCGGTTGATTCGGTGGCGGTGTGCTTCATCAGGCCGCCGATAAAGATGGTCTGCCCATCTGGCACGATCAGGCGCGTGCTGACCCGAGTCGTGTTCTGCGAGGGCAGTCCGTTCGGATCGACACGCCCGGTGCTGACCTCCGGCTCGATCGACATCACGATGCGGCCTTCCGTGTCCACATTCGGTGTGACGCGGAGGATCACACCCGATTCAAGAAATTCGATACTCTCGGTCGTGATCTGGTTGATGGTTGTGGTGACACGGTAACCCCGCCGGTCGCCGATCACGACGGACGCTTCTACGTTTTGGACGGTCAGAAGCTTGGGTGTGGATAGCGTCCTCACGCGCCCGCGTTGGGTCAGGGCCGACATTGAAGCCTCGACCTCGGGCGTGGCGAGCGTAAAGAAGAAACCGTCACTGTCGGAATCCAGATCGCGCGTGCCGACACTGCCGCTCCCGCCGTCGGTATTGAACAGGTCGCGCCAGTCGATGCCGAAGCTGTCCGTGTCTTCCAGCGCAATCTCAAGGATTTGCGCTTCGATCAGAATCTGTTGCGGTGGCAGATCAAGCTGCTCGATGATGCGCTCGATGCGACTGACAAAGGCAGGCGTATCTTCAATGATCAACAGGCGTCGGCCCGGGGCCAGTGTCAGGCGACCGTAGGCCGACAGAAACGGCGTCAGGATCTGTTCAAGGCCGGCGGGATCCGCGTATCGAATCTCTACACTTCGCACGGTCGTCAGTCCATCCGGGGCGTACTTTCCGGCGGCATCGTGTGGAACAATGAAATAACTGTTGTCGCGTCGCTCCACGGCGTAGCCGGCAGCGGATGAGATGGAGCGGATGGCGTCGTCAAGGCTGGTGTCGTAGAGACTAAACGACACCTCCCCTTCCACACCCTCGCTGAGAAGGATGTTGACGCGGTGTTGCCGCGACAGCATGGCCATGACCTCGGCCAGACTGACATCGTTCAGAGCCAATGAGATGGTGTCATCCGCCTGCGCGCCAGGTGCACGAAGTGCGAGCATCACCAGACAAACCCATAGGAAATGACTAACGCGACGCACGGTCCCGCTCCGTGGTGTCCGGCGGCGTTGTGTCGTCAACCGGGTTCAGGCGTACAACGACCGTACGCTCGTCAACGGTCAGCTCTACGCGGTCAAGTTCGATACGCGTCAATATGGCGCCATCGATGCTGTCACCCAGACTGAGGAGTTTGCCGTCGATGTTGGCGAGCGAGGCCTGTCCGTCGACCAGCGTTGCGCGCAGTGACCACGACGTCTGGACAGGCGCCGGGCCGTCGATGACGTCCGTGGACGGAGCGAAGGGATTGCGCAATGCCTCGGGCAACTCGGCCAAGGCCGAGAGGCTTCCAGCGAAGAGAACAAGGCTGATCAGTGCGCGCGTCATGACGTGGGCTCCAGTTGGTATGACGCGAGCGTCAGCTCGGCCTCCAGTCCCGGATTGTCCGTCGACGATGGATCGTCGGGTGTGACCGGCGCCCGATTTATGCGCAATTCCTTCAAAACGACGGCATCGTCGCCGAGGCTGATCGCGTCGAGCCATCGCGCGATGTTCACATAATCGCCTTGCACGGCCAGTTGAACACCCACTTCACGAAACGCGTCGACGGTTTGCCCTCGCGTGGGGCGTAGCCCGGTGATCTCGAGCGACCGCTGTGCAGCGGTCGCCTGAAGGCGATCAACCAGATACGCTTCAAGTTGTTTCGGCGCCACCCCGTTGCCGCCATCCAGTCTTTGAGACAGGGCGACCAGGACCGCGTCCTGGTCACTCAGTTGATCGGCCACCGTTCTCCCGGAGCTGGCCACCGATTCGGGCGCGTCTTTTTGAGCCGCCGCCAGCCTGCGCATTTGTGGCGCGAGCACAAAGCTCGCCAAAGCGGCGATGATCAAAAGCGCCGCGCCCACGACAAGCAAGACAAACTGCCGCCGCGGGCCGTTCAAAAGCGCTGCGTTCACGCGCGTTCCTCGACGCGATGCTCCAGGACGACCGACAGCGCGAATCCGACCGCCTCGCGTGCCCCTGTATTCTGGCGCGTGCTGCGGTCCAGACGCACATCCTTTACATGCTCGCTGTCGTACAGCCGCTGGACGAAGCGCGACAGGTCAGCGTGGCTGACAGCGTGACCGTCTAGTGACAGGACAGAGCGCACCGTGTTCTGCACCGGCTCCCCGTTGCTCGAACCCTCCTCGTCCAGATCGTCGGCGCGCGACAGGCGCAATTCGTCGAGCCAGACACGGTCGTCCGGCAGCGCGCCGTGCAGCAGGATGAACAGGTCGCTCGCCGCACCCGGGCTCTTGAGCCGATCCAGTAAATTCACCTGGGATTGCATGCTGGCAACGCGCGCATTGAGCTGCTCGAGCATCGTCTGTTGCTGGGATACCACCGCCTGACGCTTGCGCGCCTCCGCGATCGCTTTCTCGATGTCGGCCGCTTGCCCGGCTACTGCGGCGGCGCTGAGGCCGAGACCGGCAGAAACAACAACAACGCCGGCGATACAGGCGCGCAGCGTTCTCAAGCGCCAGCGACGCTCCCGATAGTCACCGGGGATGAGATCAATATCAGGTGTCATGCCACAGTCCCCGCAGTGCAAGTCCGGCGGCCACGGCGTAGTCGGGCATGTGCAAATCGCCGTGTTCGCCGTCGATCAGGCGATCGGCGTCCGGAACGGTGACCGTCAGGCGCGTCATGTTGCTGAGCACGTCGGCGCAGCCCGGCCATCGTGACAACGCGCCAAACAACAGAACGCTGGCGGACCCGCCGCCGCGCGTTTGTGCTGCCGCGTACATGAACGCCTGATCGGTGTGCTCGACCAGCTCGTTGAGCGCCGGGCGGAGAATTTCCAGCAGCGTATTGAAGACACCGGTCTCGCCCTCACGGTGGTCTTCGATACTGGACGGGTCGAGACCATGGAGCCCGGTGCGAATGATTAGACCGCGAGCCTGGTCAATCGAAATATCCAGAGACTCGGCAAGTCGCTGGAGCAGTCGGGTCTCGCCGAAGTCAATCGACTGGTCGAGAAGAAGCCGCCGACCGTGCAGAAGGGTGAGATAGCTCCGATCACGCCCGGTGTTGATGATCAACGTCAGATTCTGATCGCCATCGTGTGTTTTGCTGACCAACCGGCGAAGCGCTACCGGGGCCACTTCGATGACATCCGCCTGTAGACCTGCGCTGTCCAGACACGCAAGAAGGCTCAGAGCGCGCTGTCTCTCGCACACCGCGACCAACGCCTGCTGCTCGGCGTCGCGTGCCGCGCTGCGCACCGGTATCGCATCCATCACATAGTCGGACATTGGACCGTCGAGGCGGTCTTGCATTTGCTCGGCAATCGCCTGTTCATGGGTCTGCTCGGCGCTGCGGCGGTAGCTGATCGAGATGAGCCGGTAATCATTGGCGGGCATGGCAACGACCAGACGACGCCCGCGAAAGCCACCTTCCCTGAGCGCGAACTTCAGTTTGGGCCCGAGCGTGTCGTACAGGTTGTCATGGCCCTGAATCTCCACTGACGCGGTGGCGGCCAGGTGCAGCCTTTGGTCGCTGCCCTTGCGAAACTGGATCAGGCGCGCGGCGCTGCGGCCGAGATCAAGGCCAATGGGGCCGACGTTACGTTGAGTAAGGCTCGGCACCCACCGCCGCGTGCCCCGAATTTGAGTGTGCATAGCCGTGCCCTGCCAGCGGCACGACTACTGATCGCCGATCAGCTCGCCGGTGATGACGTCGTAGCGCCAGCCGCCCGTTCCACCCGAGCTCAGGCCCAGAATGCCGGTGTTCACGACAACGACCTGATTGCTGTTACCCAGCGGGTTATTGGGCACGCCTTCCTTGAGGTAAGGACCGAACCGGTGATTGTTGGCGCTGAAGCCGGTACACGCCTGACCTTGCACATTTGTGAAGTTCGAGAGCTGTGCGATGAAAGCTTCCTGCGTGTTGACGTTCCCGGACACAGCCGATCCTGTGGAGCACGAGCCGCCACCGGACTGCACGGCGCCGGGGTAAACCCCGTTGTGCTGCTGTCGGTAGAGCTCAACCACAGACTGCAGGGCAGCCAGATTCGATTCGTAAGCCGCATTGTTTGCGTCTGCGGTGGTCGAACCGAACTGCGGGACCACGATGGCCGCGAGGATCGCGAGAATAATCACGACGATCAGGAGTTCAACGAGCGTGAAGCCGGACTGCTTTCTGAGTTTTCGAAGCATGCTTAAAGCCTGTATCGAGGGTTCAACGGGGTTTTCGACCGTTGTGAGGATAGCTTTAAAGCCACTGGACAAAACGTGACGCGGGTCGGCTATGGGGGCTTTCGCTGTGCCGCATGCAGGCCGATTGCAAAAGCTGTGAGCCGGGTCAGGGCTTGCGCCTAGCCAACGGCGCGCGTCAGCTTGAAGATCGGGAGAATCAGGGCGCTGACAATCACCCCGACCAGTCCGCCCATCACAAGCAGCATCAGCGGTTCAGCGATCTTGCTGACGCGCTGCAGCTGTTTTTCCACCAATCGTTCATAGTGTGTGGCGACCCGCAGCATGACCTTGGCAAGGTTGCCGGTTTCATCGCCGGTGCGCAGCATGTCCAGCACGAGAGACGGCATAAACGTACCTTTGGCGAACGCCACCGCGAAGCGTTTTCCCTCGAGTACGTCCGCTTCCACCTGAGCCAGAAAATCCGTCACGATTCGATTCGACACCGCCCCCTTGCAACTGCGCAGCGCATCGACCATGGAAACACCGTGGTTCAAAGCGAGACCCATGGGTCGGAGGATGCGAATCAGATACACCGGGATAAAAACTTGATGCAAACCCGGCACGCGCAGCTTGGCGCGATCCACAAAGCGCCGACCAGCGTCGCTTTTGAGCCACAAACGCATGGACAGGCCCATGGCGACCATGCCCATCAGAAGCCAAGGCCACTGATTTCTGAGCACGTCGCTCATGGCCAGGAGGACCCTCGTCGTGTTGGGCAGGTCATCCTTGATTCGACCAAACATGTCCCCGAATTTCGGGAAGACAAACCACAGGATGAACAGGACCACGGCAAATGAGAACACGAGCAGGAATGTGGGATAGGCAGCGGCCCCTGCGAGTGAGCTCTGCAGTTCGGCACGCCGCTCGTCGAGTTCAAGCAATTCCTGCAGCACGTCGGGCAGGAAGCCGCCCTGCTCCGCCGCCGCAATCAGATTGGTGTAGCTATCGTCAAAAACCAGCGGAAACCCGCGCAGCGCCTCTGAAAACGGTTTGCCATCGGCGACATCGTCAGACAGCTTTTGCAGCATTTCCGCCAGCGCTGGCTTGTCAGCCTGCCCGCTCAGAGTCTCCAGCGCGCCGTGCAAGCCCGCACCGGTCTCAAGCAGGAGCGTCAACTGCTCGGTGACAAACCGCCGGTCGGCGCCATTAACTTTGCCTGCGAAAAGCGGTTTGGCCTGCGGCTTTGGCGCGGACGCTGCCGGCGTACTGAAATCCATCGCCATGGCTACATCGACACCACGCGATTGACTTCCTCGACCGTCGTCAACTGCCGTCGGACCCGGTCAATGCCGTCGTCAAACAGGCGCGCTATGTTGCGCTTGGCCATAAATGCAGTCAGATCGTCTCGACTCGGGTTGGAGAGCATCAGCTGCTGCAGCGACTCGTCGGTTTCGAGTACCTCGTGGATTCCGAGCCGGCCGCGGAAACCCGAGTCGTAGCATTCGTTGCAGCCCTGTCCTTTTGACAGACGCGGCTTGGCTTCGTCCTGCCAGCCAAATTTTTCGACAATCGATGGCGGTGCGATGGACGACACCCGGCACGCCGGGCAAATGGCGCGAACCAGTCGTTGCGCGACGACGCCGACAAGAGCGGACGACAGGAGATACGGCTCGACGCCCATGTCCTGCAGCCGCGTCACGGCGCCGATGCTGTCATTGGTGTGCAGCGTTGAGAGCACGAGATGCCCGGTCAGCGCCGCTTGCACAGCGATTTGTGCGGTTTCGCGCTCACGGATCTCGCCCACCATGACGATGTCCGGATCCTGGCGCAGAACGTGTTTGAGAATGCGCGCGAAATCCAGACCGATGGCCGGTCGAACCGCGTTCTGGTTGATCAGATCGAGTTGGTACTCCACCGGATCTTCAATCGTGACAATGTTCTTCTCGATGCTGTTCAGGTAGTTCAGCGCGGCATACAGACTGGTCGACTTGCCGCTGCCGGTGGGGCCGGTGACCAGAATCAGGCCGTGGCTGCGGGTCAGCAAGCGCTGGAACGTGCTGAGATTGGCCTCGGCCATGCCGAGCTTATCGACCTCCAGAATGGCGTTCCGCTTATCGAGAATACGCAGGACGACCTTTTCGCCGTGCATGCCGGGCAGCGAACTGAATCGCAGGTCCACGGAGCGGCCCTGGGTGTTGACCTGTATGCGGCCATCCTGTGGCAGCCGACGCTCTGCAATGTCGAGGTTGGC
>JBCCMA010000046.1:0-21874 GCA_039026595.1 Pseudomonadota bacterium | reverse complement strand
CGCGTCGCGCTGACACCGCCGCGCGCGGCGGCTTGTAAGCGATGCGGCGATCCGTGCTAGGGTCCGCGTGGCGCGGTCGGATGCAGTGACGTCCCGGCCGGCCGAACTACGCAGGTTAAACAGGACACAACATGAACAAGGGTGAACTTATTGATGCGGTGGCCGCGTCCACGGGCCTTTCGAAAGCGGATGCCGGCGGCGCTGTTGATGCGACGCTCGACGCGATTACCGACTGCCTTAAGCGGGGCGACACCGCCAGCATCGTGGGCTTCGGTTCGTTCACGGTGAAGCACCGCGAAGCGCGTACCGGGCGCAACCCGCGCACCAACGAGCCGCTGCAAATTGCCGCTCGAAACGTGCCGGGTTTCAAGGCTGGCAAAGCCCTGAAGGATGCCGTAAACTAGCGCGCCTTTCCCAGGAGCGGGGTGCTTAGCTCAGCTGGGAGAGCGTCTCGTTTACACCGAGAAGGTCGGCGGTTCGATCCCGTCAGCACCCACCAAGATGTTTCGGAGTGGGAGTTCAGCTGGTTAGAATACCGGCCTGTCACGCCGGGGGTCGCGGGTTCGAGTCCCGTCCACTCCGCCATAAACCAGAATCGGGCGCCCAGCGGGCGCCCTTTTTTGTGGGGCCGGCCGCACGCTAACGGTTTTCTCGACGGCAGCCGACCCCTACAATACCGGCCGGCCGACGGCCCGATTTTGAGAGGTCGGGCTTGGCCTCATAAGACTGCAATCTGGAAAGCTACGATGCTGCAAACGATCCGCGATAATTCAAAAGGCACCCTCGTACTGGGTTTGATGTTCCTCCTGTTCCTGTCGTTTGCGATCTGGGGCATCGACTTCCAGTTCGGCTCGCAGGCCGCGCCGGTCACGGTTGACGGCGAAACGGTGCCGTTGAATCGCATCGATCGGGCCTACCGCCAGCAGCTTCAGCAGTATCAACAGTTTTATCCAAACGGCATCCCCCCGCTGCAACTCGAGGAACTCAAGCGCAGCGTGTTGCGCGCCACCGCGCAGGAAGAGGCGCTGTACCAGCGCGCGTACGATCTGGGTTTTCGCGTGTCGGACCAGCAGTTGGCCAACTGGATACAGGCGCAGCCCTCATTCCAGCTCGGTGGTGCGTTCAGCAATGACCAGTTCGCCTTGGCAGCGCGCGATCAGGGGATGACGCCCATTCAGTTCGAAGAGTACATTCGGCGTGCGCTCGTTCCGGAAAAGCTCCGCACGGCGCTGGTGTCATCGGCATTCGTGACCCCGACCGAGCGGGCACGTCGTGGTGCGTTGGCACAGGAAACACGTTCGGTCAGCTACTTCACCATTCCGTCGAGTCGGTACCTCGACGAGGTTACCGTTACAGATACGGAGATCGCCGCCGAGTACGAGGCCAACCTCGCCGACTATCGCACGCCGGAAGCCGTTCGGCTTGAGTACATCGAGCTGAACCCAGACGAGATCGCTGCGGATATCTCCGTGGACGAAGAGGCGCTGCGGGCCACCTACGAACAGGGCGTCGCCGACGGGCTGTTCATGCGCGAAGAAACCCGCAAGGCCAGCCACATCCTGGTGGCGGCAAACACGAGTGATGGCGACGATGCCGAGGCGCTGGCCAAAGCTGAAGGGTTGCTGGCGCGCGTTCGCGCCGACGAGGACTTCGCGGCACTGGCCACGGAGTTTTCTGACGATCCGGGGTCCGGGAGCAAAGGCGGCGAGCTTGACTGGGCGCAGCGCAGTACGTTTGTCGGGCCGTTCTCGGACGCTGTTTTTTCGATGGCCGTCGGAGACATCAGTGATGTCGTGAAAACCAATTTCGGTTACCACATCATCAAGCTGGACGGGATCCGCGAGGCGGAGGTCCGGTCCTATGACGACGTGCGCAGCGAGCTGGCCCAGGATGCCCGACTGGAGAAGGCCGACCAGCGTGTGGTCGAGCTCAGCGATCAGGTGGATGCGCTGGTCTACGACTACGACGATTCGCTGCAACCCGCCGCCGATGAGACCGGCTTGCCCATCGGCGAGACGCAGTGGGTCACACGTACCAGTGGACCCGGGATCGGTGGCGATCCAAGCGTGCGCGAGGCGGCGTTCTCCGACTCCGTGTATTCCGACGGCCGCAATTCCGATGCGCTTCGCTACAACGACGGTTTTCTCTATCTCCGTATTGCGGAGAAACGGCCAGCACGTCAGCGTGAGCTTGACGAGGTTCGCGCACAGATCGAGCGCAAACTTAAATCGGACGGTGCCGCCACCCGCGCGTCGCTGGAAGGCGCGGCCGTGCGCGATCGGCTCGGCGCGGGCGATCTGGCGATGGCGGACGCTGCGGCTGAATTCGACGCCGAGGTGGTTGAGGCGGTCACGCTGACCCGCCGCGGCGGCGGCACGACGCCGGCTGACGTGGTGCGGGCGGCGTTCGCGGCAGCGGCGCCCGAGAGTGACAACGCGACCATCGGCGGTACCGCCATCGCCGGTGGGCGGTACGCGGTGTTTGCCGTCGAGGCGGTGACGCAGGGCGGCGAGTTGGATGCGGCTCAGGCCTCACAGCTGACGCAGGCCGTGGGGACACTCGAATTCCGCGGGCTGGTGGAGAACGTTTTTGGTGCTGCGGACGTTCAGATTCGTCCCGACGTACTGCCGTAGGTCGTACTCAGTCCGACAGCGTCATCGCAACGTTGCTGTAGCCGCCGTCAACGTACAGGATCTCGCCGGTGATGCCGGCGGCCAGATCGGAACAAAGAAAGGCCGCGGCGTGACCGACGTCATCTGCCGTTACGTTTCGTTTCAGGGGGGCCGCGTCCGCCACGTGCCCCAGCATTTTGCGAAAACCACCGATCCCGGAGGCGGCCAGTGTGCGAATTGGCCCCGCCGAAATGCCGTTCACGCGAATCCCTTCGGCACCGAGATCGGCCGCGAGGAACCGAACACTGGCCTCCAGCGACGCTTTGGCCAGACCCATGACGTTGTAATTGGGTACAGCCTTCACTGCGCCAAGGTAGCTGAGTGTCAACAGGTTGCCGTTGCGCTGTGCGAGCTCGGCTCGCGCAGCCTTAGCGAGCGCGCAAAACGAGTAAGCCGATATATCGTGGGCAATTCCGAAGCCCTCGCGCGTCACGCTTTCGGTGAAGCCACCTTTTAGTTGATCGCGCGGCGCGAAACCAACCGCGTGGACGACGCTATCCAGCTCGACTCCCTGTAGCTTTAGTCCTGCAAAGCAGGCTTCGATCTGCTCGTCGTCCGCCACGTCCATCGGCAGGCAAACCGAATCGCCGGCCAGGTCGGAAGACAGCGCCTTGACGCGTTCACCGAGCTTGTCGTTCTGATAGGTGAACGCCAGGCGCGCGCCCTGTGCATGCATCGCCTTTGCGATGCCCCAGGCGATAGAGCGATCACTCGCCACGCCAACGATCAGCGCGGTTTTGCCTGCAAGAAATCCCATGGTGTGCCTTCTCCGTACTGGGCGGGGCTAGCCGCCGGATTGTTGGGTGACGTCAACGTACATGACGAGTCGCTGGCCCGGCTGCAGATAACGCTTGCGATCGAGTTGGTTCCAGTTGACCAGTTGTGTCACGGAAACGCGGAAACGCGACGAAATGGTTGATAGCGAGTCGCCCCGTCGCACGATGTAGGCGATCCGTCGCTGGGTGCCAGGCGGCGTGGTCGTGCCCGCGACGGTGCGCGCCGTTCGTACCACCAGTTCGCGACCCACGGACAGCGTGTCACCCGGCGCCATGCCGTTCCATCTGGCGAGCGAGCGGGCGGACACGCCGAAGCGACGACCGATGGTCCACAGCGAATCCCCGACGCGTACCGTGTAGCGCTGACCGTCCGTCCGATCGAGGCGTGCTTGCTGTCGCCCTGGCGCGGACAGCGAGTAATCAGCGGCCGCTCCGGATGCACTCGGAATCATGAGGTAGCGGCCTGCGCGTATGGCGCTACCGTTGAGTTGATTTGCTGTTTCAAGCACCTCGACCGTCGTGCCGTGCTGGCGCGCGATTTTGCCGAGGACGTCGCCCTCGCGGATTCGGTAGCGCGTCCAGCGCACGCGCTGGTCAGCCGGTGTCGTGGCCAGCGCATCACGGAACGCTGGGGCGGCATCCACCGGAATGGCCAACCGGTGCGGGCCCTCCGGCCGCGTGGCCCAGCGGTTGAAACCGGGATTCAGCCTGTAGATGTCATCAACCGTGGTGCCCGCCATGCGGGCGGCAAGGGCGATGTCGATTTGCCCGTCCACATCGACGGTTGAAAAATAGGGCGCGGGATCAATGTCCGGCAACGCGAACGGGTGCTCGTAGCGTCGCTTGACAATACGACCAATCGCCAGAAGTTTTGGCACGTAGCTGCGCGTTTCGCGCGGCAGACTCAGATGCCAGAAATCGGTGGGCAACCCTTTTCGTCGGTTTTTGCGCATTGCCGACAGCACACGGCCTTCACCCGAGTTGTACGCCGCCACGGCGAGCAGCCAGTCGTTCCCTGTTTTGGTGTGAAGCGCCTGCAGGTAGTCGAGTGCAGCACGGGTGGAATCGATCACGTCGCGCCGGCCGTCGTACCACCAGTCCTGTTCGAGTCCGTACAAGCGCCCCGTGCCTGGAATAAACTGCCACAGACCCGCAGCGCGCCCGTGCGAATAGGCAAACGGGTCGAAGGCGCTTTCCACAACGGGGAGCAGCGCCAGATCAAGCGGCATTCCGCGTGCGTTGATCTGCTCGACAATATACGGCAGGTAGCGTTCTGCGCGCGTGAAGACCCGATCCAGATAGGTCGGATGCTTGCGGTACCACTCATATTGCTGCTGTGTGCGACGTTCGGGCGTGTCCGGCAACACCAAACCGGCGGCAACCTGATCCAGAAGGTCGAACGCGGGCGCCGCCTGCAAAACGGCGGGCTGTTCGACGGGGGTGACAGGCGGGGCGCCGGGGTGATCCGTGTGTACAGGGTCACGGTGCGCGTTTGCCAGCGCGCCGTTGGTCGCCATCACGCAAACAACCGTCGCCAGTGCCGGGCCGGCGATGCGGCTTGGCTTCAAAACCGGTCTTTCCATTCGCGCAATGCGGCGAGGACGGCCACGTCGCTGGAGAGCGCTTTGCCGGCGGCGGCCTTGGCCGCGCGCTGGACCATTTCTTGG
This sequence comes from Pseudomonadota bacterium, assembly GCA_039026595.1. Classification (GTDB taxonomy): domain Bacteria; phylum Pseudomonadota; class Gammaproteobacteria; order Steroidobacterales; family JBCCMA01; genus JBCCMA01. The sequence continues at coordinate 16,759 of JBCCMA010000046.1, read as the reverse complement.
TCGAAGCGAAGAAACGGATTGACGCGCTTTTCCAGTGCCATGAACGACGGCAGCGTCGGCAGCGAGCCGCGGCGCAGGCGACGCGCGTACTCCAGGTAGTCGTCGATGGCCTCGTTGTCGGGTTCCACGGCGCGCGCAAACTCGAGATTTCCGAGGGTGTACTCGTGCGCGGCGTAGACGAGGGTTGAATCAGGCAGCGCCCGTAATCGGCACATCGTGTGGTACAGGTCGTTCGGGCTGCCCTCAAACAGGCGCCCGCAGCCGGCGGAGAAAAGTGCGTCGCCGCAAAAAACAGCCCCGTCGGTCATGTAGGCGATGTGGTCCCGTGTGTGTCCGGGCACCGCCGTGACCTCCATGCGGACCCCGATCTCCGGAATGGTAAAGACGTCGTCGTGTTCGACAAGGTCGGTAACCATATCCAGATTTGCGCTACGCGGACCGAAGACCGGGATGGACTGGCCATCGATCAGATCCGCGACCCCGCCCACGTGGTCGTGATGGTGGTGGGTCAGTAAAACAGCCCCTACGCGCCAGTCGTTTTCCCGGACTACCGCACGCACGGCGTCGGCCTCCCCGGGATCGACGACGGCGACGTCGCGGGCTTGCGAATCGGCCCGCAGCAGCCAGATGTAATTGTCGCTCAGCGCGGGCACACAGGTGACGTCCATCCCGCCAGTTTATCAGAGTTACGTGCGGCGCCGAGGTGAGGCCCCGTGTCGCCGCTGGTATGCTTCGGGCATGACGCGGCCTCGACAATCTCTGAGCGACTGGATGGACAGCCCGCTGGGCGCTCTGACCACAGGCACCGAGTCGGCGTTGGCCGAACAGGCTTGCGAGCGCGCGTTTGGTGATGTGGCGGTGCAAATCGGACTTTGGGGAAAGGCCGATCTGTTCCTGCAGCACTGTCGCACGCGCACGGCCGTGCTGGCGGCGCCCAAACCGGCCGACGGGGTTGATCTGGTGTGCAAGCCCGAGTCGCTGCCGCTGGCCAGTGACTCTGTCGATCTGTTGCTGTTGCCACATACGCTTGAGCTTTCGGAGCGGCCCCAGGAGACGTTGCGCGAGGCGCAGCGCGTGCTGGTCGGCGACGGGCGCGTCGTGCTGATGTGTTTCGATCCATTCAGCCTATGGGGTCTTGGGCGCCGACTCGGACGCATACCCGCGCCGCGCAATGCCTCGTTGTCGATCCGGCGCCTGTTCGACTGGCTGAGCCTGCTCGGTCTGGAAATGACGCACTCGCAGCGCTATCTGTACATCCCCCCGGTAAACCATGCGGCCGTGGCCCGGCAGGCCGACACATGGGCGGCGGTCGGGCGCCGCCTGTGGCCCTTTGCGTCCGGCGCCTTTTTTGTCGTGGCGCGCAAGCGCATCTACACGGGTATGCCGGTCAGGCGCCGCACGCCGCGCCGCACGCCGGAGGTTGTGCCGCTGGCCAAACCGATCGCGCGTGAGCCCAGATGAGCGTGCGCCTCTATACAGACGGGGCCTGCCGCGGAAATCCCGGGCCTGGCGGCTGGGGCGCGTTGTTGATGTACGGTGCGCGGCGGAAGGAACTCTTCGGCGGCGAGGCCCAGACCACCAACAACCGCATGGAGCTCACGGCAGCAATCAAAGGGCTGACCGCCCTGACCCGACCGTGTGTGGTTACGCTGTACACCGATTCGCGGTATGTGATGCAGGGCATCACCGAGTGGCTGGACGGCTGGAAGGCGCGCGGCTGGAAGACGGCGGGGCGCAAGGAAGTCAAGAATCGCGATCTTTGGGAGGCGCTCGACAAGGCCGTTCAGGTGCATGACATCGAGTGGCAGTGGGTCAAGGGCCACAGCGGAGAGCCCGGTAATGAACGCGCGGATGCATTGGCGAACCAGGGGATCGACGATCTTATCGGAGCCGCCGACGAGCCAGCCGCTGAGGTCACCCCCAAAGGAAGGTAACGCATGCGACAGATCGTACTCGACACCGAAACCACGGGTCTTGAGACCGAAAAGGGCCACCGCATCATTGAGATCGGAGGCGTTGAACTCGTCAATCGCCGGCCCACCGGCCGCACCTGGCACCGGTATATTAATCCGATGCGTGAGGTCGACCCCGGCGCGCTCGAGGTCCACGGTCTGTCAAATGAGTTTCTGTCCGACAAACCGGTGTTCAGCGATCTGTCCGACGATTTGATGGCGTTTCTCGATGGCGCCGAGTTGGTTATCCACAATGCGCCCTTCGATGTCGGCTTTCTGAATCACGAATTGAAGCTGCTGGATGCGTCTTCGACCGGCCTGGAGGGCCGCTGCGACATCCTCGACACGCTCGAGTTGGCCCGGGAGCGTCATCCGGGGCAACGCAACTCGCTCGACGCGCTGTGCAAACGCTACGACATCGACAATACCGACCGTACGCTGCACGGGGCGCTTCTGGACGCCCGCATCCTGACCGACGTCTATCTGGCGATGACCGGCGGGCAGGTCGACCTCGGGCTGGCGGCCGACGCGACTGAGGGCAGTGAACAGGTGGACAATGGCCACCGCCCGGTTGACCGCAAGGGCCTGACTCTGGCGGTGACGACTGTGACGCAGCAAGAGCAGGCCGCCCATGATGCTGCATTGCAGAAAATTGATGGCAGCAGCGGCGCCGGAGCGCTCTGGCGCACGATTCACGGTACCTGATCGAAAGTCTCTGCATTCACCATAACCTGACCCGCAAAACAGTGTCGTGGGTCATGGTTCCGTCTTACGAAAAGTACTAAACTCCGGGCCGTTTCCTCGCAGGTTGCGGAAGGTAAAGGGGTTTTGCTCATGTCACGGACGGTCGGACAAGGCTTTTACGATAATTTTCTTGGCCAGTCTCCGGGCTGGTACAAGCTGACGATCATTGCGTTTTTGATCGTCAATCCGATCGTTATGTTAATCAGTCCGGTGGCGGCCGGCTGGTTGCTGGTGCTCGAGTTCATTTTCACGCTCGCCATGGCGCTCAAGTGTTACCCACTTCAGCCAGGTGGCCTTCTGGCGATCGAGGCTGTCGTGATCGGGCTGACCTCACCCAAAACGGTGTTCCACGAAGTAGAAGGGGCGTTGCAGGTTGTCCTGCTGCTCATTTTTATGGTCGCGGGCATCTACTTTCTGAAAGGCCTGCTGCTTTTTATATTCACCAAGATCATCCTCGGCGTGCGTTCAAAAGTGATGCTGTCGCTGATGTTTTCGGTGGTTTCGGCGTTTCTTTCGGCGTTTCTGGACGCCCTTACGGTGACAGCCGTTGTGATTGCGGTGGCCTCGGGTTTCTACGCGGTCTACCACAAGGTGGCGTCGGGTAAGGGCTTTGACAGTGCGCACGACTACGGGAAAGACGACGAAGTCCAGTCTTCACACCGCGAGGATCTTGAGCAGTTTCGTTCGTTCCTCCGCCAGCTTGTCATGCACGCCGCTGTGGGTACCGCGCTCGGCGGAGTGATGACCACGGTTGGCGAACCGCAAAACCTTTTGATCGCCGAGCGTGCCGGTTGGGAGTTCGTTGAGTTCTTCAAGCGCATGGCGCCGGTGACCATTCCCGTGTTCATCGCGGGGATCACAACCTGCATTCTGGTGGAAGCTCTGGGGATTCTTGGCTACGGCGCCAAGCTGCCCGAATCTGTTCGCAAGGTGCTGACGGATTTCGAACAGGCCGAGTCGGCCAAGCGCGGCCCGCGCGACACAGCGTCGCTGATCGTACAGGGCATTGTCGTGGTGCTTCTGGTGTTGGGTCTGGCGTTCCACGTGGCCGAGGTCGGCCTGATCGGTTTGATGGTGATCGTACTGGCCACCGCGTTCACCGGCATCACGGAAGAGCACCAGATCGGCCACGCGTTCGAAGAGGCGCTGCCGTTCACCGCGTTGCTGGTTGTGTTTTTTGCCGTTGTGGCCGTGATCCATGATCAGCATCTTTTTGCGCCGGTCATCACGTGGGTGCTCTCCAGGCCGGAGGACGCTCAGGTGCCCCTGTTTTTCGTCGCCAACGGCGTGCTGTCGATGGTGAGCGACAACGTGTTTGTGGCCACCGTCTATATCAACGAAGTCAAAGCCGCACTCGACAGCGGTGCGGTCACCAGGGAGCACTTTGACCGGCTGACTGTGGCGATCAACACCGGTACGAACATTCCCAGCGTGGCCACGCCCAACGGCCAGGCCGCATTCCTTTTCCTTCTGACGTCGGCGCTGGCGCCGCTTATTCGGCTGTCGTACGTGAGGATGATCCTGCTGGCGCTGCCCTACACCGTTGTTATGAGTGTCGTGGGCTTGCTGTCTGTCATGTACATCCTGTGAGTGGGCTGATGAGACGATCAGTCCGGTCAACCCCCACCACGTTTTCAAAAATGCATAAATCAAAATGAAAGACTTTTCTCAATCACGTATCGGTATTGTTGGTCTCGGCTATGTGGGCTTGCCCCTGGCGGTGGCGTTCGGTCGTCGTTTCGACACACTCGGGTTTGATATCAATACTGCGCGGATCGCCGAGCTTGAGAGTGGCCGCGACAGTACGCTCGAGGTGACCCCTGAGGACCTGGCATCCGCGGGAAAACTGGCGTTTAGTGCCGACCCTGCGGCGCTGGGCGACTGCAACATTATTGTCGCGACCGTGCCTACGCCGATCGACCATCACAAACGCCCTGACCTGACACCGCTGGTCAAGGCCAGTGAAACGATCGGATCGGTGCTGAAGAAAGATGACGTGGTGATCTACGAGTCCACCGTGTATCCCGGAGCGACCGAAGAGGTCTGTGTTCCCGTACTTGAGCGCGTGTCGGGCTTGAAGTTCAACGTTGATTTTTTCGTTGGTTACAGCCCGGAGCGAATCAATCCAGGTGACAAGACCCATCGCCTTGAGACCATCCAGAAGGTCACGTCCGGCTCGACGCGCGACGTCGCGAAATTCGTTGACGACCTGTACGGCTCGATCATTGAGGCAGGCACTTACCTGGCATCCTCCATACGCGTGGCAGAGGCGGCAAAGGTGATCGAAAACACCCAGCGCGATGTCAATATTGCGCTGATCAATGAACTTGCGCTGATCTTCAACCGACTGGGAATCGACACGCTCGAGGTTCTGGAAGCGGCCGGCACCAAGTGGAATTTCCTGCCGTTTCGTCCCGGACTGGTCGGCGGGCACTGCATCGGTGTGGATCCGTACTACCTGACGCACAAATCGCAGGAGATCGGTTACAACCCGGAGATGATTCTGGCGGGGCGTCGTATCAACGACAACATGGGCTTGTACGTGGTGTCGCAGGTCACGCGACTGATGATGAAAAAGCGCATCCATGTGGTAGGTGGGCGCGTGCTGATGCTGGGCTTCACCTTCAAGGAGAATTGTCCGGACGTTCGCAATACCCGTGTCATCGACATGGTCAAGGAATTTGAAGATCTCGGAGCCGAGGTGGACGTACACGATCCCTGGGCCGATGCAGACGAAATGCAGCGCGAATACGGCGTGACGAACGTCGCTGACCTCGCCGAGGGGCGCTATGACGCGATCGTTGTGGCGGTGGCGCACGAACAGTTTACCCAGATGGGTATCGACGCCATTCGTCGCCTTGGCCGCACGCCGCATGTGATTTACGACATCAAGAACGTCTTCGACAAGCAGTCTGTCGACGCGAGGCTCTGATCACCATGACGATCCTTGTGACCGGCAGTGCCGGATTCATCGGTTTTCACACCACTCGCCGTTTGCTCGACCGTGGGGAGCGCGTTGTGGGCCTCGACAACGTCAATGACTACTATGACGTTGCGCTGAAAGAGGCGCGCGCGGCCATTCTTGAGAAGTACGAGCACTTTGAACTGGCTCGGATCGATCTTGAGGACGCTGATGCCGTTCAGGCGCTGTTCGAGAAACACAAATTCAAGACGGTTATCCACCTGGCCGCGCAGGCCGGCGTTCGCTATTCGCTTGAGAATCCGCGCGCCTATGTTGACGCCAACGTCGTTGGTTTTTTGAATATCATAGAGGGATGCCGGCACCACGGTATCGAGCATCTGGTATACGCCTCCACGAGCTCGGTGTACGGCGCGAACACGGACATGCCGTTTTCGGTCAAGCGCGGCGTGAATCATCCACTAACCCTCTACGCGGCCACAAAAAAGGCCAACGAGTTGATGGCGCATACGTACAGTAGCCTGTTTGATGTGCCGACCACCGGGCTGCGCTTTTTCACGGTATATGGCCCATGGGGGCGGCCAGACATGGCGCTGTTCCTGTTCACCAGGAACATACTCGCGGGCAAACCCATTGATGTCTTTAACCACGGCAAGCATCAGCGAGACTTTACGTTCGTTGATGACATTGTGGAGGGTGTGGTGCGGGCACATGACCATGTGGCCGCGCCCGATGCGCAATGGGACAGCGGTGCGCCTGATCCGTCAACGAGCTCGGCGCCGTATCGCGTGTACAACATTGGCAACAGCCAGCCGCAAGAACTGATGCGCTACATCGAAGTTCTCGAGGACTGCCTCGGAAAGAAGGCGGAAATGAACCTGCTGCCGCTGCAACCCGGCGATGTCCCTGCGACCAGTGCGGATGTCAGCGAGCTGACGGCGGACGTCGGGTATAAACCGGATACCAGTATCGAAGTGGGTGTCGCCCGATTCGTTGAATGGTACCGCGAGTTTTACAGGGTCTGAGTGTCCGCTAGCGCGACGCACAGATTTCAGGGGGGCTAATGAACGTAACGGTGTTTGGGTCTGGGTACGTCGGTTTGGTCACCGGTGTTTGCCTTGCCGAAACGGGCAATCAGGTCTATTGCGTTGATGTGGATGACGAACGCATATCGATGCTCAATCGCGGTGTGGTTCCGTTCTATGAGCCCGGATTGCAGGAGATGCTTTCGCGCAATCTGTCGTCCGGGCGCATTACCTTTACCACGGATGTACGAGCGGCGGTTCGCCACGGGCTGTTCCAGTTCATCGCCGTCGGTACGCCGGCCGACGACGACGGCGCGGCGGACTTGAGCCATGTGCTGCAAGTTGCGCAGACCATCGGTCAGCACATGGAGGACTACAAACTGGTGGTGTGCAAAAGCACCGTGCCAGTCGGTACCTGTCATAAGGTGCAGGCCGCGGTGAGGGACGTCCTTGAAAAACGGGACGACGTCATCGAGTTCGATATTGCCAGTAACCCGGAATTCCTCAAGGAAGGGGCGGCGGTTAACGACTTCATGCGCCCGGATCGTTTCATCATTGGCATCGAGAATCCACGCGCGGGAGAGCTGTTGCGCGCGCTGTATGAGCCGTACTCGCGCAGCCGCGAGAAATTAATTTCGATGGATGTTCGTTCTGCGGAGCTCACCAAATATGCGGCCAACGCCATGCTGGCGACCAAGATCAGCTTCATGAACGAATTGGCGGGCCTTGCCGAGCGTTTCGGTGCGGACGTTGAGCCCATTCGTCAGGCCATCGGGGCCGACCCTCGTATCGGGTATCACTTTATTTATCCGGGGTGCGGATACGGTGGCTCGTGTTTCCCCAAGGATATGGCGGCGCTGGTGCGCAGCGCACGCGACGTGGGCTACGACGCCAAAGTCATCGATGCGGTTGCCCGCGCGAACAATGCGCAGCGCCACGTTCTCAGCGAAAAGGTCCGTTTGCACTTCGGTGATGATCTGGCGGGCAAGACCATTGCGGTGTGGGGTCTGGCATTCAAACCCAATACGGATGACATGCGCGAGGCGCCTTCACGTTATTTGATCGAGTCGCTCTGGGATGCGGGCGCGTCTGTGCGAGCCTATGATCCCATCGCGCGCGATGAGGCATGGCGTCTGTACGGTGATCGCTCAGACCTCGCTCTTTGCCACACCGCGGCCGACGCGCTCGAGGGTGCGGACGCGTTGTGCATCGTCACTGAATGGACGCAGTTTCGAAGCCCGGACATCGAGCTTCTGAAAGCCAAGTTAAGCGCGCCCGTCATCTTCGACGGTCGCAATATCTATGATCCTGAACTGATGGCCCGCAACGGCTTTCGGTATTACGGCATCGGCCGGGGCACTCCCCTTTTTCCCGGCGCAGACGCCGGTAACCCCCAACCCTGAAGGTAAGCGGAATGATCGTACCTGTAATTTTGTCCGGCGGATCGGGCACGCGGCTCTGGCCGCTGTCGCGCAAGCTGTATCCCAAACAACTGCTGCCTCTTGTCAGCGAGCAGACCATGCTCCAGGACACGGTGAGCCGGCTGGACGGTCTGGAAGGCCTTTCTGCCCCGATGGTCGTGTGCAACGAAAGTCACCGGTTCCTCGTGGCAGAACAACTCAGGCATCTCGACGTGGCGCACAGAGGCATTCTCCTTGAGCCGGCGGGTCGTAACACGGCACCTGCTGTTGCGGCGGCGGCCATGCAGTTGCTCGCAAGCGAAGACGCCGTCGAAGAGGCGGTTCTTCTGGTCTTGCCTGCCGATCACGTCATTCGCGACGACGCGGCGTTTCGTGCGGCGGTCACCGCCGGAGCGACGGCCGCATCTGAGGGACGTCTGGTGACGTTTGGTGTGGTGCCAAAAACGCCGGAGACCGGCTACGGCTACATCCGCATGGGCGATGGAGACGGCCCGGCCGTCCCGGTCGCGGAGTTCGTCGAGAAGCCGGATGCGGCCACGGCGCAAGAGTACGTGGCGTCCGGAAAGTACCTGTGGAACAGCGGTATGTTCATGTTCAAGGCACGCGCGTGGCTCGACGAGTTGGAGCGCTTCCAGCCTGACATGGTGTCGTGCGTGCGCGAATCGGTCACCGAGGCCGCGTCTGATCTCGATTTCGTTCGACTGGCCGTGGCGCCGTTCGAACGCTCGCCCAGCGACTCGATCGATTACGCGGTCATGGAAAAAACCGACCGGGCGGTCGTGGTGCCGCTCGACGCCGGGTGGAGTGATGTGGGCAACTGGTCCAGCCTGCACGCCGCACATGAGGCCGATGACGACAACAATGTAAAGGTGGGCGACGTCATCCTCGAGAGCAGTAAAGACTGTTATGTGCACGCGACCAGTCGCATGGTTGCGGCGGTCGGCCTCGATGATCACGTGGTGGTGGAAACCGCCGACGCGGTTATGGTGGCGCCGAAAGCGCGTGCGCAGGACGTCAAGGCACTGGTAGAACGTCTGCGTGAACAGGGACGCGGCGAGTCCAATCTGCACCGCGAAGTGTTCCGTCCATGGGGTTCCTACGACAGCATCGATCTCGGCGACCGCTTTCAGGTCAAACGGCTTGTGGTGAAACCTGGCGCGATCCTGTCGCTGCAAAAACACCATCACCGGGCTGAACACTGGGTCGTTGTGACCGGTACCGCCGAAATCACGCGCGACGATGAGGTTTTTTTGCTGACTGAAAACCAGTCCACCTATATTCCTCTGGGTGCAGTGCATCGGATCGCCAATCCCGGCAAGGTGCCGCTGGAAATTATTGAAGTTCAGTCCGGGAGCTATCTCGGCGAAGATGACATCGTCCGCTTTGAGGACACCTACGGCCGCGCGGGCCGTACCGACTAGAGGCAGAGCATGGGCAAGATCACGATCGATTGCTTCAAGGCGTATGACGTACGCGGCATTGTGCCGGAGCAGCTTAACGAGGACGTAGCCGAGCGCATCGGTCGTGCCACAGCGCAGTTCCTGTCGGCACGACAGATTGTGGTCGGCCGCGATATCCGCCACACCAGCGAGACCCTGAAGAACGCACTTTGCCGCGGCATCGTGGCGGCAGGCGCTGATGTGCTGGACCTCGGTGAGTGTGGCACCGAGGAAGTGTACTTCGCGACGTCCGACTTCAACGCCGACGGCGGCATCATGGTGACGGCCAGCCATAACCCGATCGAATACAACGGGCTTAAATTCGTTAAGGACAAGAGCAAACCGATCAGCGGTGACGACGGTCTACACGATATCCGCGCGCTTGCCGAATCCGGGGAATTTGCCGAGCCGGCGAAGCAAGGCAGCGTGATCAGTCGTCCAAATGAATCGTCGTATGTCAAACACCTTCTGAGTTACATCGACGTCTCCGCCCTCAAACCGCTGAAGGTCGTGGTGAATGCCGGCAACGGCGGGGCGTCCAAGGTTGTTGATCTGCTCGAGCCGCACCTGCCATTTGAGTTCATAAAAGTCCACCACGAGATTGACGCGACGTTCCCGAACGGGATCCCGAATCCGTTGCTGCCTGAAAACCGGCCGCCGACGGTGGAGGCTATTCGCCAACACAACGCCGATGTGGGTATTGCGTGGGATGGTGACTACGACCGCTGCTTTTTCTTCGATGAACACGGCGGATTTGTCGAGGGTTACTACATCGTCGGTCTACTGGCCGAACAGTTCCTTCGCCGCGATCCGTCTTCGTCGGTCGTGCACGATCCCCGGCTGACATGGAACACGATTGACATTGCGGCGGACTACGGCGGCACGGCGGTCCAGAGCAAGACCGGTCACGCGTTCATCAAGGCGGTGATGCGTGAGCGTGACGCGGTGTATGGCGGTGAGATGAGCGCGCACCACTACTTCCGCGACTTTGCGTACTGCGATTCGGGGATGGTGCCGTGGCTTCTGGTGCTGGAGTTGATGTGCCGTGAAGGCAAGGGTCTTCAGTCCCTCGTGGCGGAGCGCCAGGCGCGGTTTCCAGCCAGCGGCGAGATCAATCGCCGTTTGTCAGACGCGAAAAAAGCGATCCAGACGGTGTTGGATCACTATCAGGGCGACGCGCTCACCGTGGATCGCACGGATGGCATCAGCCTCGAGTTTGAGGACTGGCGCTTTAACTTGCGCAGCTCCAACACCGAGCCGCTGGTCCGGTTGAACGTGGAGAGTCGCGGTGACGAGGCGCTCATGCGTGAGAAAACGCGCGCCATTCTTGCCCTTCTTGAGGAATAGACACCCGCGCCGTCATCGGCGCGGGCGTTGAGTGGTGGGCGATGCTGGGATTGAACCAGCGACCCCTGCCGTGTGAAGGCAGTGCTCTCCCGCTGAGCTAATCGCCCATAAAACTGAGCGAAAAGTGTAGGCGCGCGGTATGTGCCCGTCAACCTGAATGACCGCCAAACCGCTGTGATTTCGCGGTTTCTTGCTATAATCCGCGGCGTCGTTATTGCGCAGCGGATTCTATGACTGTTCGTACTCGCTTCGCCCCGAGCCCCACCGGCTATCTCCACGTCGGCGGGGTACGCACCGCTTTGTTTTCCTATCTTTTTGCCAGAAAGAATGGCGGCGAATTCGTTCTGCGTATCGAGGACACGGACCGCGTGCGTTCCACGCAGGCGTCAGTGGATGCCATTCTTGACGGGATGCGTTGGCTTGGCCTCGAAGCAGATGAGGGTCCGGTTTTTCAGACCCAGCGCCGTGAGCGCTATCTGGAGGTGGCCGAAGAACTGCTGGCCACCGATCAGGCCTATCACTGTTACTGTAGCGCGGAGCGGCTGGAGCAAATGCGCGCCGCTCAGATGGCCCGCGGCGAAAAGGCGCGCTACGACGGGCGCTGTCGCAATGGGCGCGAGCCGGTTCGAGGTGTATCGCCCGTGATTCGGTTTCGAAATCCCGAGAGTGGATCGGTGCTCATCGATGATCAGGTGCAGGGTCCCATTCGTATCCAGAACGAAGAGCTAGACGATCTGATTATCGTGCGCTCAGACGGGACACCCACCTACAATCTGTCCGTGGTCGTCGACGACCTCGATATGGGTATGACCCACGTCATACGCGGTGACGACCACATCAACAACACGCCGCGCCAACTGAACTTGATCAGCGCCCTGGGTAAAGACGCGCCGGCGTATGCGCATGTGCCAATGATTCTTGGTGAGGACGGCAGCAGATTGTCCAAGCGCCACGGTGCCGTAAGTGTTCTGGCGTTTCGTGAAATGGGTATCCTGCCGGAAGCGCTTTTGAACTATCTGGTACGACTGGGCTGGTCGGACGGTGACCGCGAGCTGTTTACCCTCGATGAGATGGTCGAGCGTTTTGACGTCGCGGGTATCAATAAATCTGCGGCGCGCTTTGATCAGACCAAGCTTCTATGGTTCAACCAACACTACATCCAGACAGCAGACCCTGAGCGCGTGGCGGACGAGCTTGTTTGGCACTACCAGCACCTTGGTGTAGCGATATCTGACGGGCCGCCTGTCGAGAAAGTTGTGCTGGCGCTGCGCGAGCGCGCGCGCACCGTCCTTGAAATGGCGCAGGCGAGCCGTTGGGCGTACGAAGATTTTGAGCAGATCGAACCAACGGCTGCGAAAAAGCACCTTCGCGGCGTCGCGCTTGAGCCGCTGACCGCAGTGTATGAGGCACTTGACGCTCTGGAATCCTGGCAGGCCGACACCATCGACGCCGCTATTATGGCAACGGTTCAATCTCTGGACATCGGCTTCGGCAAGGTTGGCCTACCATTGAGAGTGGCCGTTACCGGCAATACGTCTTCGCCAGGCCTGGGAGCGACGCTGTCTCTGGTGGGGCGCAAGCGCACGCGTGAGCGTTTGACTAGCGCGATGGACTTCGTTCGCCAGCGGATCAGTGCGGCCTGACGGCGGCAGATGCCCGGTACCATGCTGTTGCCCACCATTCGGAAATATCTTGCGCCGGTTTTGGCACTTTTGTTGGTCGCGATCGTCTCCGCGCAGACCGCCATAGCCGGTCCGTGGCTGGACCCGGGCGATACCGCGCTGCGCGAGGATCTCGAACTACTGAGCGACGCCGGCGTCCTGAGTATTCCGCTGACCACGTGGCCGATCAGCGTGTCCGATGTACTCGGCGGTATGAGCGGCCAGCGCGACCCAGGCGTGTTGTCACCGTCCGTGCAGGCGGCTTTCAATCGTATTGCTGCGCGCATGCAAACCGAATCAAACTGGGGTTTCGCGAATGTCCGAAGCGGATTGGCCGTCGCCGACGGGCCGCGTCGAGTCCGCCTGTTCGAGGAAACGCCTCGTGCCAATTCACAGTTCCACGCATCCGCTGAGTACACCGGCGAGCGCTTTGCCGCGCGTGGAAAAGTGACGCTCGCCGTCAATTCTCCGGATGATCGCAGCGTTTGGCTGGACGGCACATACCTCGCCACCATCTTGGGCAACACGTCACTCAGTGTAGGCTGGGAAGATCGTTTTTGGGGGCCGGGCTGGGAGAGCGCGCTCGCGCTGTCCAATAATGCGCGGCCGGTGCCAGGCATTGCAGTACGACGCAACCATGCCAAAGCGTCGACGCTGCCTGTTCTGAAGTGGCTCGGACCGTGGACGGCCCGGGCCTTTCTCGGGCAGCTCGAGAGCGGACGCGCTGTGCCCGACGCGCGGTTTGTGGGCATGCGGGTTGCATTCAAACCTATTCCCGCCCTTGAGATCGGTCTGACGCGAACGGCGCAGTGGGGCGGTGAGGGCCGGCCCGACGATTTGGACAGTTTTTTTGACCTGTTGATTGGTCGGGACAACATTGGAGACGATGGCATTACCGCCGAGACTGAGCCTGGCAATCAGATGGCAGGCTACGACTGGCGTTGGCGCGTAAAAGGAGGCGTGCGCCCGATTGTCTTCTACGGCCAACTGATCGGCGAAGACGAGGCCGGCGGTTTTCCGAGCCGCTTTCTAGGTCAGATGGGCTTGTCGACCAGTCTGCCTTTTGGTGACAGCGGCGCTTCGTTGCATCTTTACGCTGAGTTTTCGGACACCACTTGCCAGTTTAACGAGAGCAGCAAGTTGTTTGACTGCGCCTACAATAACGGCCTGTACCCTTCAGGCTATCGCTATCGCGGTCGTTCACTCGGCCACAGTACCGACGCCGACTCGCGACAAGTCGCTCTGGGCGGTAGTTTCCGCCACAAGGACGGTGCGCGCTCGATGGTAAGCGTACGCTTTGCGGAACTTAACCGAGGCGGCAGCGAACTGGCGCCCCATTCACTGACCTTTGCACCTGCTGATTTGCTCAATGTCGAGCTATCGCATGAGAGGTCGCTTTTCAACGGCCGGCTGTCAGTTGGCGTCGGTTTCGACAGTGCCCAATCGAATGCGAATCGTCTGGACGGAAATGATGTTCGCGCATTCATTCAATGGGGCGACCGCATATGAGTCTGCGAATGTTTGATTTATCCAGCACTACCCGACGCCTGACGGCTATATTTCTCGCTGTCCTCTCCGCTGCCTTTTTTGCCGGCCCCGTCGGTGCGCAAGAGCTCACGCCACAGCAGCTGGAGCGCTTGCGCAACCTCACTCCCGATCAGAAAAGCCAGCTGTTGGAGATCATCGGCGAGTCCCCAGGCAACACGCGCAGTGCCCCGCCAGACATGCCCCAACTGGTGGAGGAGCCGCCTGAGGAAGAGGCGCCGATTGATCTTGGCGAACGCGGCATCGAGCCGGGCATGACCCTGATCATTGAGGTTGCGCATGAAGAGCCCGAAGAGGTGCGACACGCCGGTTTACGCGACGCCATCGGGTCACGGGTATACCGTGTCGACGCCAATGGCATGATCAACTTTCCGCGTGTCGGTTCGATACCGGTGGCGGGATTGTCGGCCGATGAAGTCAGTCTTCGCTTGCACGCGGAGGCCGATCTGGTTGATTTCGAATTTGAAACCAGTGTGTTGTCGCTGGCGGCCTCGGGCGCCGATGCGCTGAAGCCGTTCGGCTACGACCTGTTCGACGGTGCGCCGACCACCTTTGCGCCGGCCACCGACGTGCCCGTCCCGGTTGACTACGTACTCGGTGTGGGCGACACGATTGTGGTTCGTCGATACGGCAATGAGAATGATGTATCCGAACTCGCCGTTGGCCGCGACGGGCGAATTGTTCTGCCTAATTCGGGCCCGATTGCGGTGGCCGGGCTGCCGTTTAGCGAAGTGCGCGAGCAGATCAAAGCGCGCGTCGAGAACGAATCGATTGGCGTGAACGTATTAATAACGATGGGAGAGCTGCGCTCGATCCGGGTATTTGTTCTGGGCGACGTGAACCGACCTGGGTCCTACACGGTGAGCAGCCTGTCGACGATGACCAATGCTATGTTCGTTAGCGGCGGACTGCGTGAGAGCGGGTCAATGCGCGATGTCCAACTCAAACGCCAGAATCGGGTGGTTGGTCGACTGGATTTGTACGAACTGCTGCTCAAGGGCAATACCCGACAGGATCGCCCGCTCAAGCCCGGCGACGTCATTTTCGTGCCGCCGGTCGGCACGCGTGTCTCCATCCATGGCAACGTGCTGCGACCGGCCATCTACGAATTGACGCGCGAGAAAACCCTGTCCTCGTTGGTGGCACTTGCAGGTGGTTTTCTCCCGTCGGCCTACGAGTCCCAGGCGCAGATACAGCGATTCAACGACCGCGGGCTACTCGACATTTTGTCGGTGGGTGCAGGCGAGTTTTCAGGCTTTGCATTGGCGTCCGGCGACGTTGTGCATATCCCGTCGTCGCTATCGGATGTGGACAACTCGGTGCGATTGCTTGGCCACGTACGTCGAACGCTCGAACAGCAGTGGCGCCCGGGCATGCGGCTTCGCGACCTTATTTTTGACCCGCAGGCACTGCGCGAGCGTGCCGATCCTGAGTACATCTTGATTCACCGACGCACGGGTAAAAATCGCCTCAGCGTGTTGCAGTCGGCAAACCTGCAGCTCGCCTTCGAGAGAGAATCGTCACCCGCGAACGTCGCGCTTGCGCCTGGTGACGAAGTCATCGTGTTTTCGCTTGACGATGATCGTTCCGAGCGAATTAAACCGTATCTGGATCTGGTGCGCAGTCAGGCGAGCCTGGATATGCCGAGCGCGGTTGCAAAAATTCTGGGCCAGGTGCGCGCGCCCGGTGACTATCCGCTTGAGCCAGGTATGACGTTACGCGATCTGGTCCGGGCCGCGGGCGGTCTGCGTGAAAGCGCCTACATTGAGTCGGCGGAGCTGACCCGACAGACCCGGAATGCGGAGTCGGATGACCTGAACTCCCGGCACATGACCGTGGCGCTTGGCGCGGCGCTTGCAGGCGATCCGGTGTCCAATGTCGAACTGCGACCGTTCGACTTCGTAACGGTGCGGGAGATTCCGCAATGGCGTGAGCACGAGACAATCGAACTTCGGGGTGAAGTGCGTTTCCCGGGTGTTTATGCGGTTCGCCGCGGCGAGTTTCTGAGCTCGGTTATCGAGCGCGCTGGCGGGTTGACCACGCTCGCTTTCACGGAAGGCAGCATATTTTTGAGGGAGGAGCTTCGAGAGCGAGAGCGCGAGCAGCTAGAGCGCTTGGCTGAGCGCGTGCGACGTGAAGTTAATGCGATGCCGGTCGACCAGCGTGAGTCGCGAGATTCCGCCGAGTCATTGCTTGAGCAGTTAGAGGAGTCCGATCCGGTCGGTCGTCTGGTCATCGATCTGGATTCCCTGCTGGCGAGCGCGATGGATGTGCGGGCCGATATTTTAGTTAAGGATGGCGACCGCTTGATTATTCCACCGCGCAGCCAAGAGGTCACCGTGATCGGTGAGGTGCAGTACGCCACCTCGCACATTTTTTCGCCTGGCCTTGAGCGCAGGGACTACATACTGAAAAGCGGTGGCGCGACAGCCAATGCGGATCGGCGCCGAATTTACGTGGTCCGGGCCAACGGTAACGTCGTGGCCGATTCGGGCTCACGATGGTTTCGAGCGTCGGAAGGCCAGACTGAAATTCGCCCGGGCGACACCATTGTTGTGCCGCTCGACGCGGACCGTATCAGCAACCTGTCGTTGTGGAGTAGCGTGACGCAGATTGTCTACAACATCGGCGTGGCCGCCGCTGCGGTGGGGACCTTCTAGCAGTGGTCGCCCGGGTGAACGATCCCAGTGGTGACGGCATGCGTT
>JBCCMA010000045.1:0-22091 GCA_039026595.1 Pseudomonadota bacterium | reverse complement strand
CGAGCGTGCCTTCACCGCCGACGTCCACCCGCGTACCGGCCGCATCGACGACCGTCCAGCGCGCGGGCAACGACTGATACCCTGCCATGACCGAGACGCTTGTCATCCGCATGCCCGAGGACCTCGACGCGCCCGCGCGCTGGACGGTCGTCGATGCGGCCGGTACGCGGGTGGACGTCGGCGGTGAAGGCACGCTCGGCGAGGCGGCAAATGCGGCCGACCAACGGGATGTTCTCGTGCTCGTGCCGGGCTCGCAGGTCATTACCACCCGCACAAACCTGCCGGTCAAAAGCGCGAGCAAAATGTTGCAGGTCGCGCCGTTCGCGCTCGAAGAGCAAATGGCCGGCGACGTGTCGCGCCTTCATTTTGCGCTCGGCGAACGGTCGTCTGAAGGCGACGTTGACGTGCTGGCCGTGCGGCGCGACCGCATGGAGGGCTGGGTCGAGGCGTTGGATGAGGCCGGGTTTGGCCCCGTGCGCATGGCGCCTGACAGCGTCGGTCTGCCCGCAATCGAGAACGGCTTTACGGTGTTACTCGGCGATATCGAGAGCGCTGTCCGTCACCCTGATGGTGTGATTTGTTATGTGGACACCGATTCGGTCGCCGATGCCCTCGAGCTGATGACAGCGCCAGCGCCCGATGATGAGGATTCGGGTTTTGATCTGAGCACGCAGGCTGTTCCGGTAACCGTGTTCTTCGAAGAGGACGGCGTCCACGACGCTTTACTCGATCAGCTTCAGGCGAACATGCCCCAGCTTGAGCGTCGGCGACTGCCGAACGGTGCCCTGCCCCGTCTGGCGGCCGAGGCCATCGAACGCCAGCCACCATCACTCAGGCAGGGGGAATTCGCCCCGCGTGCGCGCATCGAGCGTTATTGGGCACCGTGGCGAGCGGCGGTGGTTCTGCTCGGCGCGCTGCTTTTTGTCGCCGTGTCGTTCAAGGCGACCGAAGCGATCGTTTACAAGAATCGGTTTAACGACCTTCGCGCGCAAATGAAAACGGTCTACATGGAAAATGTGCCCGGCGCCTCGGCTAACGAGATCGATCCGCTGAACGCCGTGCGCGCCCTCGTCAACGGTGGCGGCGCAAGCGACGTGCCCTCGGACTTTCTCGATGGCTTGAACGTTCTGGCGGGCGCGCTCAACGGTGACCGAACGTACCTTGAGCAAATCAGTTTCCAGAACAATACGATGAGCGTCGAAGTGAACGCCCCCGACGTGTCTACGCTGGACGCCCTGCGTCAGGCGATCAGCGCCAGCGGCGGCTGGGACGCCGCGCTCACGCGCACGCGTGACAAGGACAAGGGCGTTGAGGGCCGTCTCCAGATTCAGAGGAGTGGCCAATGAAGGACTGGTGGCAGTCGCTCGAAGCGCGCGAACGCTTGATGGTCGGCGGACTCGGCGTTTTCCTTGTTGCGGTCGGTCTGTTTGCCTTTCTTGAGCCGTTGTTTACCAAAGCCACGCTGTATCGTGAGCAGGCGGAGACCGCGCAAAAGGATGTGGTCTGGATGCAGCGCACTGTGCAGAATTTGCCGGCGCCCTCGCAGGGGCGACGCCCGGCGCCCACCGGGCGGTCCTTAAACGTCATTGTGGATCAGACCCGCGGGCGCTACGGACTTGAAGCGAGCAACACCCAGCAGGTCGGTGCGGGACAACTTAGAGTCCGTCTCGAAAACGCGCGCTTCGACGATATGGTGCGCTGGCTCGGCGATCTTCGACGCGATCACGGCATCACGATCACCGTGGCCAACGTCAATCAGACCGACGTCCGCGGCACGACGAACGCCACGCTCACGCTGAGCCGTGTCAGTCCCTGACGGAGGACCCGCCATCAATCGCAAGCGTTATCTGATTGCCGCCGGCGCGGCAATGTACGTGTTCGTTGTGCTCTGGCGATTCCCAGCGGCCCTGGCGGCGCACTGGTTTGCCCCGGACACGCTCACTCTGTACGGCGTCAGCGGCTCGGTATGGAACGGTCGCGCGGCCGCCGTGTCGGCCGGCTCGAACGTCACCCTCGGCGCGACGGACTGGACGATTGGTCCGCTGTGGCTGCTTACCGGCCGGGTGAAAGGCACGTTCGGCACGGGTCTGGACGCCAGCAGTCGCATCCAGTCGGGTTTCAGCAAACCGTTTGTCGGTGACGGCTTCGTGCTTTCGGACTTGCAGGGCATCGTCGACCTGTCGGCACTGCCGAGCGACCTGCGAATGAACGGGGCTACGGGTCGCATCGGGTTAGCCTTCGATCGTGTGCAACTCGATGCCATGTGGCTCGACACGCTTGAGGGATCGGTTAGCATTGTGCAACTCGCCTTGTCCCGACCACGGGCGATCGACCTCGGCACGTTCGAACTGACCTTTGACGGTCAGAGCAGCGATCCGATCATTGGTTTGCTGAGCGATACCGCCAGTGATATCAGTATCGAAGGCACGCTTTCGCTCGGCCTGGATCGAACGTGGGTGCTCGATGCGCGCGCGCTGGCCGGACCAAATGCAGACCGGGACGTGCGCGATGCGCTGCCGCTTCTTGGCGCCCGTGAAGCAGACGGTCGCACCGCGCTCAGCTTCAGCGGGACCGTGTCCCAATAGCGCGGTCACATTGCCGGGCGGTAAAATTCATTAGCCCGCTCGCGCGACCTAAACCTCTTCAGAATCCCACGCTCGCCAGGCGGGAAGCATCGGGAAATAAAGCGCCAGTTGCGTTTTGCGCGGGCGACCCATCGTTTGCGATTCCAACTGCGACACAATGCGCCCGTACAGGTTGAGCTGATCGCGGTACGCACGATGCTGGTCGTCCATAAACGTGTCCGGATCTTTGCTCGGCGAGGACGTTTTGTAGTCGATAATCCAGCGCACACCATCCTCATCGACAAACGTCCGATCCAGCACCACGTTCTGAACGCGCCCATCGAGCCACGCCGAAAGGGCCCATTCGGATTGCGCCTGTGCATGGTCGGACAAAATCCAGCGTCCGCGCGGATCGCTCAATGCGCCACGCACTGCACGCTCGGCGTGCTCGAGCGCCTCAGCCAAGTGTCCGTGCGGCGTCCCGGCAAAGATCAGACCACGTTCGAGCTGCTGCGTGAGTGTCGCCTCATACCGCTCGCGCCACGGTTCGAGTCCCACTTCGCAAATGATCTGGAACACCGTATGGACAGCGGTGCCGATCGCACGCGATGCGCGGTCGCCAAAACGATCGCGGGTCCGGCTGTCGATCTGACTGACCTTGGAAACCGAACGATCGGGTCTCGCCGCCTGTGTCTCCAGTTCATCGACGACCAACCGGACCAGTCCGGGCGGCGCCACCGAGGTCGTGTCCGTGTCCATCATTGCGACCGCGCGCTCAGAGGCCAGAAAGTCCGCGTCGAGCGCAGGCCAAAGCGCGTGCAACAACGTGCCTTTTGTCGGCGCTTTGGTATCGCCATCTTTAGTCTTCTCAGCGCACGCAAGCCAGTGGAGCGCGTCGCGCGCCCGGGTCGCCGCGACGTAAAGGAGTCGACGAAGTTCGTTGGCCTCGCGCCGACGCTCAACCTCCTTCATGTAGTCCACAGTGGGCGACGCTTTATCCTGCGAAGAAGGAAGCGGCGCCAACAGCACCTGCGACTGACCCGTGTCATCATCAAACTCCAGCCAGTGCAGTAATGTGCCCATTCGCGGGGGCGGCTTGATGTCGAGTCCGGGCAAAATGACCGTGCCGAACTCAAGTCCTTTCGCGCGGTGAATCGTCATTACCCGAACGCGTGTTGACGGGCTTGACGGCGTCTCGGCATACCTGTCTGCCAGCGCACGATCCAGCCGCTCAAGGGTCAACGCGTCGGAATCGTCTTCCAGCGACTCGAGCATATTGAGGTAGGTCTGCGCGTTGCGCTGCTCGTGCTCGCCGACCAGACAACCCGGACCTCCCAATCGATTCCATAGCGATTCCACGAGCGCCCGCCAGCCCGATGTTGCGCGACGCGCCATCGCATCGCGCAGGGCCGGCAAAATTGCGCCCAGGCGACGCGCCCCATCGCCCGACAACTCATCCATGTCGGCGTCTGCAATCCGTTCCCAGACCGTCAGGTCCGGGTGCGCGCCCAAGAGCGCGTGAAGATCCGAAAGCGTCAATCCGCACCACGGCGCACGCAGCACCCCCAGCCACGCCGTCCGATCCGCCAGATGCAACAGCGCCCGCGTCAAAACCCACAAATCCATCACGGCCTGCGACTGGCCGAGCGGAACGATATCCACCGCTTGAAAATCGACACCAGCCCGCTCAAGCGCGGGCATGATCGCCTTTAGATGCGATCGTCCGCGCACCAGAAGGGCGATATCGGCGTCTGGCGAGGCGGCCAACGCTCTTTCAATAATTTGCAGGGCGTGCTGGGCTTCCTGTTCCCGGTTAAGCAAAAGATGCGTTTCTACGAGCGCCATCAGATCGTCGGGGCCGTCGCGCCTGGCTTGTGCTGAACTGAACGTCACCGCGCCTTCCGTCGCAAGCGCCCTACTCGGAAAAATCGCCTTGAAGACGCGGTTGGCATGCTCGACGATGGCCGCTTTCGAGCGGAAGTTTGCGGTCAGGGTGAGCGGCGTCAGAGCCACGTCACCGATGCCGTATTGCTGCGCCTGCAGGAAAAGCCCGACTTCGGCATCCCGAAAACGGTAAATGGACTGCATCGGATCACCGACAAGAAACAGGGTCCTGCCGTCACCGGGCTCCCAGCCGGACACCAGTCGTTTCGCCAAGGCGAATTGAGAGCGCGACGTATCCTGAAATTCATCGATCAGGAGATGGCGAATCTGATAGTCCAGTGTCAGTGCAAGGTCGGTGGGCGAGTCGTCATCGCCCAGCGCCGCGAGCGCGCGCTGCGCCTGCTGCGAAAAATCGACCGTCCCCTGCTCACCAAACAGGAGCATCAGTTCGGCTACACATCGGGGCAAAAGCGTCAGCAGTGCGCGCAGGACCGCCCATTCCCCGTCTGTGTAGGTGCGCGCTGGTAGCTTGTCGAGCTGCTTCAGTGCAATTTGTGCCTGAGAATCTCCCTCAAGCGCTTCCAGTACGGCCCCTGCCGCACTCGCCGCCTCCCCCCGCGCGCTCTTTTCATCCTCGTTACGCAGGGTCGAGACCCCGGGAAACCCATGAGACTTGTTTAAGCCTGTCTTTTTCCGGACACCACTCGGGCTCTTCAGAAGCAGCTTACGGAGGGCGCGCCAGTGCATCACAGCATCCGAGCCCGGCGAGGGAAACGCGGTGCAGTCTCGCCAAATTGCGAGGTAATGGTCCTCCGACACGTTATTCGCAGCGTAACGAATAAACGACAAGACACCTTCTTTCAGTTCGTTTCCAAACACCGCGTCGAGGTGGACAACGACGGTCGACACAGCACATTCCAGGGCCACCTCAAGCGGTTCACGCAGCCTGTCTAGCTCGCCGTGACCGCTGACAAAAGGCAGCCATCGATCGCGATTCATCAACATCGACACGAGCATCTTCTCAATGCGCTGGACGTCGTTGTCGGTGTGACGCAGTAGCGTCTCAAGCGCAGGACGCGCCGAATCATCTTCCTCAAGCGACGCCAACAAGCGCGCGGCCGCCCGGCGGTACAAAGCGTGCGGCGCGGCGTCGATCGCCTGGGCCGCTCCAAACTGAGACAGCACCGGCATCTGTCGAACCAGTGAGCTGCAAAACGCGTCGATGGTCATGATGCGCAGGCGCGACGGGTTGTCGAACAAACCCCAGCCTTGTCGTTGGTCATGGCGGCGCAGCGCCTTGGCACGCAACCACGTCTCGCGTTCGTAGTTCGCTTCGGGTTCATCCTCGTCGGCCGCCGCCAGTGCGTCCGCGAGCCGTTGACGCATCTCCGCGGCGGCCTTGCGCGTAAACGTGATGGCCACCACCTGTTCCGGGTCATCGACCGACGCCAACAGACCCAGCAACCGTTGAATCAGTAGCCCCGTCTTGCCGGAGCCTGCCGGTGCCTGAACAATGAACGACTGCGTCGTGTCGAGCGCCTGTGCTCGCGCCGCGGCGTCCGACGGTGCCGCGCTCATTGGTCACCGTCCTCATCATCAAGCGCGGCCGCGTGGGCGCGACAAAGGGGCCTCAAGCGCGTCAGGTGCTCGCCATCCACCGCCACTTCGGCATGGCCGAGCGCAAATTCGTTCGCGATGGCGTCCACCCGGTCACGCCAATACGGCACGAGATCCGACCAGGACAGTCCGAGTCCGCGCGCAGAAGCCGTCTTCGAGAGGATGGACAGGCCTTTCATGCCGCTGGCCGTCTGCTCTACACCGTTGAATTTCGGGTCGTGCACGCGGACCAGACCAAATGCCACCATCCCGACCGGCTTACTCTGCGCGAGCGCGTACAGCGGCAGCTGCGGCTGAGCCGGTCGCTCCCCGAACCAGTCGCCACATTTCGCTTCGCCGGTCTTGTAGTCGATAACCGCCACGTGGCCGTCCTCAATGCGGTCCACGCGATCGATGGACAGCGTCAGGAACAGGCGCCCCGCAGCGACCTGTGTTCGTTGTTCCGTTGCAACCACCGTAAACGGTGGGCGTGTCGACTCCACGCCCAGCCACGCCCGGGTGCGCGCGATCAATCGAGCACGCTCAAGTGCGCGTAGCCGCGGTGGCAATCTTTGGCATCGCCGTTCCTCCACCTCGTCCAGCGCTCTATCTGCGCAGCGCGCAAGAAACGCGTCTGTTTCTGTGGCGACGTCCTCGCTGAGCTTTGCCACTAGCGTGTGTTGCGAACCCCACTCAGACCAGACCTGTTGCAACACCCGATGGGCAAGCACGCCTCGCTCTGCGGCATCGAACCCGGGCCGCGGCGTCTCGGGCGTCGTGGCGTGCAATCGGTAGGCAACGAACGCACAAAACGGGCAGCCGGCCTGCGCCGCAAGCACAGATGCCCCGCCGCGAACGGCGGGCTCCGCCACAGGCGGCCCCAATCCATCATCGACGCGCTCGAGTCGGCCATTGACCACCATCGGCGCCGTGTCGTCACCCGCCAAGTCGCTGATGGGCACCTCGGGTATCGACATGACCAAAGGGGCCACCGCCACCTCACTCTGATCCACTTCCCTCGGCGTCGACACAATCAGGTGGCTCGTCTGCCCGCACAGTGCATCGCGCAGACGTACGGCGCGCGCGAATTCGCATTCCGGGTGCGCGCCTGGCAACGCGTACTGACGCGACCATTCGCGTGGCAGAAACGGGTTTGGCTGAACGGCACGTGGGTAGCCCGAGGCATGGACGCCGCACCACCAAACGTGGTCATAGGCCAGACCGATCACCTGATCCGGACGCATGATCTGTATGCGTCGATCGGGCGTGCGTGGCTGAAACCGGATCTCGGAGCAAAGCGCACCCAGACGCGATACCGCCGCTGAAATTGACTGGGCGCCCACAAGGTCGTCCAGCTCGCCGAGCTCGGCCAAAAGTTGCCGCCATCGTTCGACCGTCTGAAACCGCGCAGAGTCCAACGGCTGGTCGCCCGGCCAGCCACACGCCTCGAGCAACGCCTCCCAGCCGGCGCACCATGTGCTTAAGGTCTGTCGCGACCTGTCCCGTGCACTACACGATGCGATGGCATCGAGAAGACGGAGGGTCGGCGATTCTTCACCTTCACCAGACGCGGATGCCGCAAATCGCCGATACAAAGCCGGCAGTTCAGTGACGTGCATCGAGACGATTCGGCGAGCGCGCAGCCACGCGTCGAAGCGCGCGCGCGTCGGCGCCTCGCTCTGACCGCCGCGTACAAACGCGGACCGAAACCAATCGCCAAGATCGTCGATGTGCACACGACCGCGCTGACAGCGAATCAACGCCAGCGCGCATCGAATAATAGCCGGCGCCCGCAGCGTCTCACCGACCGACACATTGAACTGCCGGGTTGTTGGATCCACCACCGAAAATGCGGTTTGCGGGTCCAGCTCCCGATCAAAAATCCGTGTGACGCGCTGACGCTCGCCACCAAGATCGTCGATCAATATGGCGATATCGGCGTCCGGATCGCGTTTGCTTTGTCGGGCTGCGTAGCGCGCTGCCGCCACGTATTCGCTTTCGGTGTCGGGCAAAACCGTACGGTGCGCGCGGCCGCTGTCCGCACGGGGTGCAGAACGGCTAACCCGGACCCCTTCGGCTTCAAGCCGTGACAGCAACGCGTTGTGCTGCGGCGTCAGTTCGTCAAATCCGACCAGCAACAACGCGCTGGGAAGCGGCACCGAGTCAGCCGATATCAGCGCGGCAACGAGATCCGGCAGCCGGGCCTGATCAACCAGGCCGTGTTGCTCACAAAGCGCACGGTACGCATCGAGCCACGACGCAAACGCGCGAACCTCTGCGACAGGATGCGCAACGGTCGCCAGATCCGGTAATCGGTAGGCACACACCAGACGCCACGCCTTCGCGGCGTCCCGTGCGGCGCCCGCCGCGTTCTCAAGCGTCAGGTCCGGATCTTGCGAGACCACGCGCTGCCAGAGCGCCTGCTCCTGCATCGGACTCATGGGTTGGCGCGCACCTACGCCTGCCTGAACGGCGCCTTGATAAAGATCGGTGAGCCAATCATCGAAACTGCGAACGTCCGGCGTTTCCCACGCCAGCACCCCTTTCGCCCGCATTCGACTGGCGTGGCGAAACCGTATTTGCTGAGCCTGACGCCGATGCGCCGTCAGCGTGAGCTCACCCGGTGCCGGTGCCGGTGCCGTTTCCACGAGAACCTAGCCCGCCTCGCCGTTCTGTGACGCCTCAAGTTCTGCCAGCAGCGTCTCGATGCGTCCGAAAACATCCAAAAGTACATCGCGGTCAGGCAAGAGCGTGATACGAAAGCGATTCGTGTTCGCAATATTGAAGCTGGTGCCGGGCGCCACAAGAACGTGCTGCTCCTCGAGCAAGCGCAGTGCAAAGGCGTTGTCATCAAAATCCGGAAATAGGGTCGCATCGACCTCGATGAACGCGTACATCGCGCCGCGCGGCGTCACGGCGCGCAGATAACGGCTGCGCGCTGTGGCGTCGATGACGACCTGGCGCGACTCATACAACCGACCGCCCGGCGCGGTGAGCTCGTGAATGCTCTGATGACCGCCAAGCGCATTCTGGACGGCCCACTGCCCCGGCACATTGGCACACAGTCGCAGCGACGACAGAAGCTCAATGGCGTGCAGGTAAGCCTGCGCCCGCGTCGTTGGGCCACTGAATGTCAGCCACCCTACGCGGTAACCACAGGCCCGGTAGATTTTCGATAACCCGCCGAATGTCCCGATCAGCACGTCCGGATCGAGCGTGGCGAGCGGAACGTGCTCGGCGCCGTCGTAAAGCATCTGGTCGTAAATCTCATCAGCCAGCACGATCAGATCGTGCTCTCGGGCCAACGCCACCAGATCGCCCAGCACCTGCCTCGGATACACCGCGCCGGTCGGGTTATTCGGGTTGATGATTACGATGGCCCGGGTGGCCGGCGTGATGCAGGCCGCCACGTCCGCCACGTCGGGCACGTATTGGTGCCGCGCCATGCACGGATAATGCACCGCCACACCGCCGTTCAAAATGGTCGACGCCGTCCACAACGGGTAATCCGGTGCCGGGATGAGGACCTCGTCACCGTGGTTGAGCAACCCTCGCAGCGACAGGTCGATCAGCTCGCTCACGCCATTGCCGATGAAGACATCATCCGCACTAATGCCCACCACACCGCGGCTTTGCTGCTGCATGGCCACCGCTTCTCGTGCGGGGAAAATCCCCCGCTGATGACAGTAGGCCTCGCTCGCCGGCAAATTCGCGATCATAGCGCGACGCATCGTATCTGGCGTGGTGAAGCCGAACCGTCCCGGGTTGCCAATGTTCAGATGGACAATCTCATGTCCGATGCGCTCAAGCTCATGCGCGCGGGCCGCCAGCGGGCCACGAATCTCATAACGCACACCGTCGAGACGACGGCTGGTCGCAATCGGCGACGCGGTCATGTCTGCCTGCTCCCCATCGACGAATCAGTGCTCCCGACGGCGTCGGGCAATCGCGGTAATGAGTTCGGCGGTCGACGGGTCGAGCTCACTGCCATTGCCTGCGCGCAGCGCCGGCTGCACCCGCTTGGCCAGCGTCTTGCCCAGCTGGACGCCAAACTGATCGAACGAGTTAATGCCCCATGCCTGACCCATACAGAAAATCTTGTGCTCATACGCCGCGATCAACGCGCCGAGCGTGGCTGGCGTCAGCGCATCAACCAGAAAAGTGGTGCTGGGCCGATTACCGGGGAAGAATCGATGCGGATCATCGACTTCACGATCGCCGATCATCAGCGCCGCCGTCTGCGCGAGGCAATTCGCGAGCAAACCCTCATGGTGCTCGGCAAGGTCATGGTGGGGATTGATGGCGGCGATAAAATCCGCCGGAACCCAGTGCGTGCCCTGATGCAGCATCTGGAAGAACGCGTGCTGAGCGTTGGTGCCGACGCCGCCCCAGAGCACCGACGCCGTGTCCATGGACACCGCCTCCCCGTCCATATCCACCCCTTTGCCGTTGCTCTCCATTTCCGCCTGCTGAAGGTAATTGGGCAAAAGCTCGAGGCGCTCGTCGTAGGGCAATACCGCGTGCGTCGGGCGTTCAAAAAAGTGGCGATACCAGATCCCGAGCAGTGCCATCAGAACGGGCAGGTTTTCCGCCAGCGGTGCGGTCTCAAAATGCTCATCCATGGCTCTGGCGCCGGCCAGGAGCGCATCAAAATGTTCGTTGCCCACCGCCAGAGCAATGGGCATGCCGATGACGGACCACAGTGAGAAACGACCACCCACCCAGTCCCAGAATGTGAGTCGGTTAGCTTCATCGATGCCAAACTCGCCGGTGGCCGACGGATTGGCCGACAGCGCGATGAAGTGCCTGGAAACCGCGCCTTCGCCACCCGCCTCGGCAATCCAGCGCCGAGCGGTGTTCGCATTGGTCAACGTCTCCATAGTCGTAAAAGACTTGGATGCGACGATGAATACGGTGGTGGCCGGATCAAGACGCGCCAGTTTTGGCGCCAGGTCGGCGCCGTCGAGATTGGCCACAAAATGGACACTGAGCGGCCCGCTGTGAAACGGCGCCAGTGCCGCCGTTACCATCCGGGGGCCGAGGTCCGAACCGCCGATGCCAATGTTCACGACATCGCGTATTGGCTGCCCGCTGAAACCCGTCCATGTGCCGTCACGCAATGCGCTGACAAGGCCGGCCATCTTTTCGCGCTCCGCCTGCACAGCGGGCATCACATCTTCACCGTCGACCTCGATCCGGCGATAACCGTCGGCACGCAACGCCACGTGAAGAACCGACCGGCCTTCGGTCGCATTGATCGGCGCACCCTCAAACATCGCTCGACGCGCGTCCGCGAGGCCGTGCGCCTCGGCCGCATCGCAGAGTGCGTCAAGCGCTGCCCGGTCAATTCGGTTCTTCGAGAAATCGGCGTGGACGCCCGCGGCCTTCACGCTAAGGCCGGGGACTCTGTCGCCATCGCTTTGGAACAGATCAATCAGGTCCGCGTCACAAAGGCGGTCAAAGTGCTCGACAACATGGCGCCATGGCGCCGTCTGGTGGATCGCTCCCATTTCATTCCCCGCTAATGATGGTGGCGCGAATGCGCACACGCGCGAGATCGCCGCACTGGATTGTACGGCAGATAAAGCCAGGCTGTGACGCGATTAAGGTCAGCCGCGCTGGGCCGATGCGCCGGGTGGTGCGTCGTCGATCTCGATCACATCGAGATCGATGGTCGGCCGTGGGTCCGAACCCTCGCTGCCGTTCCCGGCTGACGGGGTCGCGGTGGGCGGCTGAGCCTCGGACTTTGGCGTATCTGCCGCCACCGCGTCGGGATCGAGCACAGACGTACTCTGGAAGTCGCTGATATCGGCCATGTTGGCGTCCGCCGTGTCTGCCGATTCGAGCGGATTCTGGAACACAATCCGATGGTGCCCCAGCGCGACGATATCCCGGTCGCGCAAGCGACAACGTCGTATGGGCTTTCCGTTCACATACGTGCCGTTCGTGCTTTTGAGGTCCATGATCCAGTAGGCACCACGGTAGAAGCTGATCTGGGCGTGATGGCGCGACACAAATTCGCTGGCGATCGGCACATCGTTATCGGCATCGCGACCAATCAGCACGCGACGGTCTTCAAGGATGTGGCGGCGAAGGATCTCACCCTCGCGCAACAACACGAGCTTGGGCGGCGTGTCCTCCCGAGTAGGAAAGGTCCGTTGATCCGTCGAACGTGTGCGCTGCTCATAGGGCCCCCAGTCAAGCTCGCGGATCGATTCCAGAACCAGGTCGTCGCCGACGGTCGAGACATCGTCCACGTAAGCGGCGGTCAGCACCGTGTCGCACAGCGTATTAATCAGTCTAGGCACACCGCCGGTGTATCTGAACAGCAGCGGCATGACAGAGGTGGGAAACAGGCTGTCGGTTTTTCTCCAGCCGGCGACACGCAGACGGTGATCGATGTACTCACTCATCTCCACCATGCTGAGCGCTTCCAGATGCACTTGAAAACGCACCCGCTGCAACACCTGCTCCATCTCAGGCTGCTGCAGTTTGCCGCTCAACTCAGGCTGGCCGCACAAAATTATATTGATGGCCTTTGCGGTCTCCGTCTCGATGTCGGTAAGGAGACGAATTTCCTCGAGTACGCGCAATGAGAGGTTCTGAGCTTCGTCAACGATCAGAACGACCTGTTCACCACGCTTGTGGCATGTCATCAGGAAGGCGCTGACGTCCGCGAGCAATTCGGCCTTGTTCTTGTGGTAGGCCTCGATCCCGAACTGCGCCAGAAGCGTCTGCAAAAATTGTCGCGTGGAGATTTGGGTCTGGAACAAACGCGCCACGCGCACATCGTCACCGATCTCCCGCAGGAAACCGTTGATGAGTGTGGTCTTGCCGCAGCCCACCTCACCGGTCACCACAACACAGCTGTCGCGGTTCACCACCGCGTATTCCATATGCGCTTTTGCCTTCGCGTGCTGCGGGCTCAGATACAGAAAACTCGCGTCGGGTGTCAGTTGGAACGGTGGTTTGTTTAGTTCAAAATGCTCGAGATACATGCGGCCGGGCGCTTCCCCACTTCTTGTTTTTCGATCTGCCATGATCGCGTCTGTGATCCTCCGAGTGTATCAGGCGGACGCGGCGCACGGATACCCGACACCGGCCAACGTTCCAGTTATCAGGCGAGACCTAAATGCGAATTCCCTCACTTTTTTTTACGGTCGTCGCTCTGGCGCTGGCTCCGGCCGTTGCCGATGCCCACGGCGATGCGTTGCCGAAGGGCGACAGTTCCGCAGAGAAACGGTCTGATGGATCGCAGTGGTTCATCAACGGCCGCGTCTACACCCCCACGCGCAACGGTTTCATGGCGTACGGTGCGTTTGCGGTGGGGTCCGACGGCCGCATCACCCACGTTCGTACAGTGGCGCCCGAACTTGACGACGCCACACCCGTCGTCGACCTGCGTGGCAAAACGGTCATCCCGGGGCTGATTGACGCGCACGCCCATCTTTTAAGCGAAGCGCGACTTCAACAGGAGGTCGACCTGGTCGGCGCCGCGTCACTCGACGAATCACTGGCCCGCATCTCGGAGTTTCTTGAGGACCCGGACCATCGCGAGGGCTGGGTTCTGGGCCGCGGCTGGAATCAGGTCCTGTGGCCTGGACGGGCATTCCCGACCGCAAATGCGCTGGATCGCGTGGAGGCAGATCGACCCGTCTATTTGCGCCGCATCGACGGTCACGCTGCCTGGGCCAACAGCGCGGCGCTGGCGCTCGCGGGCATCGACGCGGACACACCTGACCCCACGGGCGGTCGCATTCTGCGCGATGGCGAGGGTAACGCCACAGGCGTTCTGGTGGACGCCGCGATGGAACTTGTCACACAGCACATCCCGGACGCTGCACGCGCGCCCTCGGAGCGCGCCGTGCGCGATACGGTCGCGCGGCTGAACCGCGAAGGACTGACCGGCGTTCATCAGGCCGGGCTGACCATTGCCGAGGCCAGACGGCTCGATGAACTCTACGCCAGAGGTGGCTTGCCGCTCCGACTGTATTTGATGCTTGCCGCCGGGGAGGATCTGGCGGCGTTCGGCGACCCGTGGATTGATCGCCATAACGGACGCCTGACTCTGAGAGCGGTCAAGTTGTACGCGGACGGCGCACTGGGGTCGCGCGGCGCGGCGCTGCTGAAACCGTATACGGATGAGCCGGACTCGATCGGTCTTCTGTTTCAGCAAGACAACGCACTCACCGCGGCGGTCCGGACCGTCCACGATGCTGGATTTCAGGTGGGCATTCACGCGATCGGCGATGCGGCCAACCGTCAGGCGCTCGATGCCATTGAACGCGTGCAGGGTCAGGATGCGTCCAGGCGACACCGAATCGAACATGCGCAGATCCTGTCGCCGAGTGACTTGCCCCGGTTCGCTGAACTGGGCGTCATCGCATCGATGCAGCCTACCCACGCCACCAGTGATATGAACATGGCAGAGGATCGTCTGGGCGCGGGCCGCATCGTTGGCGCCTACGCGTGGCGCTCGCTGCTGGACCAAGGCACGGTTATTGCCGCCGGGTCCGATTTTCCCGTCGAGCTGTCCAACCCATTCCACGGACTGCACGCCGCGATTGCGCGCAAAGACGCCAATGGCATGCCCAAGGACGGCTGGTACGCCAATGAGGCGATGACACGCCCCGAGGCTCTGACGGCGTATACGCTGGCGGCCGCGTACGCAGCGCATCAAGAGGGCGACGTGGGCTCACTGGAACCTGGAAAGTGGGCCGATTTTCTCGTGCTTGACCGCAACATCATGCGCGTCCCCGCCGCCGATATCCGCAACACTCAGGTGAAGGAAACCTGGATCGCCGGGGCCCGCGTGTATCGCGCGTCCGAGCCGACGCGCTGATTTCGCAACCCGATGAGTGAAAAAGTGGTGCTTGCGATCGACGTGGGGTCGCAGAGCACCCGTGCGGCCCTCGTAAACGCCGGCGGCGAGTTGCTCGCGTTTGCGAAAAAACCCTCGCCACCGATAAAACGCCCCGCTCCAGGGGGATTCGAATCGGAGGCTGACGCCTTCTTCGACGATGTGCTGCAAACGGCGCGAAACGCCCTGGCCGAGGCGCCCGGGAGCGCGACCGACGTCGGCGCCGTGGTGCTCTGTGCCCAGCGCGGCACCACGGTGTTTTGTGACGCGCACGGACGCCCTCTGCATCCCGCTGTTCTGTGGTGCGACGAGCGACACGCTGAAGACCTCACGCCACTGCCGTTTTGGCTGCGCTGCGCGCTCCCGCTCATCCGCGCCGATTCCGTCGTCGAGCAGCTTCGTCGCCGCTCGCCAGCAAACCGCATGCGTCACGCGCAATCGCACGTTTACGGTTCGTCTGACCGGATTGCGCTGCTGTCAAGCTGGCTGGTCTTTCGGCTGACCGGCCGATGGATCGACAGCACCGCGTCACAGGTCGGCTTTGTTCCTTTCGATTTCCGGCGACACCGCTGGTACCCGCCGACGCACTGGCGATGGCGCGCGCTCGCCCTGAAGCCGAGTCAACTGCCAGATCTTGTGGCGCCGGGTGAGGTGCTGGGTCCACTTTCCGCCTCGGTCGCAGATGCCGTGGGACTGCCGCGGGAAACAAACGTCATCGCGGCCGCTACCGACAAAGCGTGCGAGGTCTTGGGATCCGGCGCGGTCGATCCGCGAGATGAGGTGATATCACTTGGCACCGCCGCCGCGCTGGTGCGACCCTCACATCGGTTTCGACACATCGAGCCTTTCCGCCCCGCCTTCCCTTCCGCGTGTCCCGGGAGGTATCTGCTTGAAACCCAGATCGACTGCGGCATGGCGCGGATCACGGCACTGATGGACAGCGAAGGCCTGAACAACCGTGCGATCGAACAAGGCTGGATCGACGACACGCTCAGGACCATACCGGCGGGTGCCGGCGGACTGCGTGCAAACTCGACGCTCCCTGCCCGATTCTCGCCCTCCGAGGGCATCTACGCACAGGCGTTCGATGCCAGACCGGACGAGATCACGCCCGCCGCCGCCACGCGCGCGCTGCTCGAGGGGCTGGCACTCGAACTCCGACAGGTGCACAACCGGTTCTCAGCGCGGTTTGGCGCTCCGGATCGCGTGCTGCTTGGGGGCGGCGGCGCTCAGAGCCCGGCGTTTGTCCAGCTTCTCGCATCCGTTCTGAATCGCCCACTGAGGCGCCCGGTGGAAACCGAAACCGGCGTGCTCGGCGCCGCGATGTGCGCCGCCCCGTTGGTATGGTCTGCGCCCTCGATCGCCCATGCCGCCACAACCATGTCGTGCGCCAGCACAACGATTAACCCGGTGCCCGAACTGGTGCGTTTCTTTGACAGACTCTAGACCCACGGCACAGGTACGGTTCTAGGAATACTGGTCTGTCCGTTGATGCCGCGTTAGGCTGCGCGCATGACGATGTACACGAGATTCATTCACCTGTGTTTCGCCGTGGCGCTATCGTGCGCCGTCGCGAGCCTCTGGCTGTTCTTCCGCATTCAGGCGGGCGCGGTTGAGCCGTTTGCGCAAAACTTGGCGATGGCTGGTGCGTTGGGTTTGATCGCCCCCATCGTTACAACACTGGTTTATGTCGTGTGGCGGCGCGATAGCGCTGGTCGCATGCTCGTGTATTACGGCACCTGCGTGGCGCTTGCGGCCGGGCTGGCCATCGTACTGTTGTGAACTCTGTCGGTCGGATTTACACGGTTACGGCATTTCCCGGCAGAGAGTGCCGTAACTAGCCCACTTTTGCGGCATGGCATGTTAATTGCTGTCTCCTCTCTACTGTTCGAGAAGCTGAGAGGAAGCGTGTTATGGAAATTACCGTGGACCGTCGCACGAATGATCGCCGCCAGGGGTCGTCGTTCCTGAATACGTATCAGCTTGGCATCGGTGGTCGACGCCGGACCGGACGACGTGCCAGCGACATGACCGTCACCCACCCCGACCATTACAGCGTCTCCATCATTCTGTGCGCGCTCGCGGTCGTATTGATGAGCGCCCTCGATGCGGCGTTTACGCTCACGCTGATCAACAACGGCGCCATCGAGCTCAACGCCGTGATGGCGTTTCTGATCGAAACCGACATTCGCAAGTTCGTGATTTTCAAGCTCGGCCTGACGTCGTTGGCGGTCTTTTTGTTCGTCATCCATCACGGCTCTCCGCTAGCGGGTCGGTTGCGCGTCGGGCATCTGCACTACGCCACAATTGCCGGCTATATCGTGTTGATGGGCTATGAGCTGTGGCTGCTTCGGCTGGTGTTGGCCTGACACGCATCGTGTTGTCGGTCGAGGCGTTCGCTTTGGCGCTTGATGACTGAACCCGTACGCCACAAGGCGGTCCAAACGGCCCGAAGGCGCAGAGAAACCCGGTGCTACACTCCGTGGGCACAACGGGCTGCGCGTGGAGGTGCACCGTGAAACGCCATGTGATTTTGTCTATTTGCCTGTTTGCCGGCGGCGCCGCGGCCGGCGCGGTCGCGCGCGACGCGCTGACCGACCCCGCACCCGAAGACATTCCGAGCACACCGGTCCCGAGCGCGGGCCGGCTTCTAGAGGACATGCGACAGCTGCCGACAGGCGATGACGGCCCTTCGCTGGCCGTCGTCAACATGCTGGAATCACTTTCGCAGGCGCTGACGCAGGAAGCCGAGTACCGCATGGTTCTCGAGGACCAGATTGATTCGCTCTCGGGTCGTCTCGATGAGCTTCAGGCGCGCCTTGAAGCAGGCGGCGGCGCGAGCGAGGACAGTGCCCGACGGACGCTCAAAGCCCGCCAGCAGCGCGGTGGCGGACTCACGCTGGATCGTCTGCTGGATTCCGGCATGGATGAGACGACCGCCCGCCGCTTCAAATCGCGTGTTGACGACATCGCGCTGCAGCGCCTGTATCTGCGCGATCAGGCGATGCGCGAAGGGTGGGTCAGCGACCCGCGGTATCGCGATGAAAGCCGACGGCTCGCGGAGGCGCAAAATGGGCTGCGCGATGAATTCGGCACCGAGGCGTATGACGCCTACCTGTACGCGTCCGGACGGCCCAACCGAATTGAAGTTCAGAACGTGCTTGAGAATTCGCCTGCGTTTGAGGCCGGCCTTCGAACAGGCGACCAGATCGTGGGCTACGACGGCGAAAGGACGTTCCAGCCGAATGAACTTCGTCGTGCCACTCAGCAGGGTCAAGCGGGTCAGATGATCTCCGTGCAAATTATCCGTAACGGCCAGACCCTGGACGTTTACGTGCCGCGTGGTCCCCTCGGCGTGCAAATGAGCGGACGCAGCGTGCGCCCGGACGGCTAGTCCGGGATCGGTTCATCCTCGCCCGCACGGAACGCGAGCGCCATCGAGAACGCCTCATTGGTGAACGCGCAAATGCGTTCGAACTCCTCATCCGACAGCTCGCGCACTTCGTCGTGCTGGCGCAGAATGTTGATGAAGCGCCGCTCACGCTCAAGCTGCTTGGAAGCGCGACCCAGCCCCCATTTGTCCATGACATCCCACGCCCGGGGATTATGCGCACGCGCCATCCGCATCACGAACGGGAGTGGATCGTGGCGCGCCAAAAGCGATGCGAGCCGCAGAATAAGATCAAACGACAGTGTCGCCGTGCCCGCCTCGACGGCCTGAAGCAGGGATTTGTCCTTGAGATCCATCGCCTGACCCAGCTCATCGAGCGTGAGTCCGGCCACTTTGCGGGCGTCCTTGAGGTACGCGCCCGTGTCAGCAAGCATCTGGAGTTTGTCGGGCTTGAGTTCGTCGCGCGCGTCCTTGTCGAGAAGCAGCACGCGGGCGATCCTGGATGGTGCGCTGCCGGTAACCTGGGCCCACTGCCAGGCGTTCTGCGCCACGTTTGACACCATGTCGGTCATGAATTGACCCACTTCACCAAGCGGCGCATTTGCCCCTTCGCGGATGTCGCTCGCGGACTCGGCGTCGTCGCGATCTGACGACGTACTCGAACGTTTCTTGCGTGTCATAAGAGTGGTCCTGCGTTGTTCAAAGCCAGGTCAACGCATCGAGACGGCCCGTCGCCTCAAGGTAACCGACCCCATTGAACTGAAGTAAGTGGAATGCGCCATCGTCGACGGAAAAACGGCTTATCGATGCATTGTGAACCTGCCACGCCAGCGGCGCAAAAGCGGCATCGGGTAAATCAAGGGCGTACATGACCGCCACGGCAACGACACCGGCCGACGTGAAGACAACGGACGAATCGCCGTGCCGGTGCGATTGCACCAACCGCTTCAACCCCTCTTCGATCCGCGCGCGAAATCGGGCGAACGACTCGAACGGTACGTCCTCGCCATCCGCTTGCCACGCGGACAGTACCGGAAAGAACACACGCCGCGACCACGCTCGATCGCGGCCGGCGCCGACTCGATCCCGGGCAAACGCATCGCGCAGCTCGGGATCGCGCTCCAATACGGTAGGAAGATGGCGGCCGAACACCGGCTTGGTGGGGTATTCATCGAAGGCAGCATCGATGGCGCGTTCACAAGGGGCGTCGGCCAATCCGCCCAGAACGCGCTCTGCCGTCTGTTGCTGTCGAACCAGATCACCGCATAGCGCGCGATTAAAGCGCATTGACGCCGTACAAAAATGTTGCCCGAGTTGGGTTGCTTGCCACTCGCCGAGCGGAGATAACTGGTCATAATTGGCACTGCCAAACGACGCCTGTCCGTGCCGGACCACTGTGACTACTCCCATCGCCCGCACACTGCGAGACCGGTCGTAAGGTGTCAACCCGAACTGGGGCAACGCCGCCGCTCTGATATAGTCGAGGGAACCTGGAGGAAAGCAATCATGCCAACGGTAGTGATAACGGGCGCCGGTAGTGGTTTGGGCCGCGCGCTGGCCATCGAGTGGGCTCAACGGGGCTGGCGCATTGTCGCGACCGATCGCCACCTGGATGGGGCGCAGGAAACGGTGCGCCTCTTGCCCACGCGTGCAACCGGGGATGAACAACACGAGGCGTTTGTGCTCGATGTCACGCGAGATGAGGATTTTTCTCGGCTGCTCAATCACATGGGTACAGTGCGGGTGGACATGCTCGTCAATAATGCCGGCGTCGCCACCGCCGGTAGTCTTTCCAATACACCGCTATCCGAGTGGGATCGTGTGCTGGACATCAACCTGATGGGCGTTGTGCGTGGGTGTCGCGCCTTCGAATCCAGGCTGCGCGCCGATGGCGGTGGCCACGTCGTCAACGTGGCGTCGTTCGCTGGCCTCGCGAACGCACCGATTATGGCGACCTATAACGTGACCAAGGCCGGCGTCATCGCGCTGTCCGAAACGCTGCGCACCGAATGGCTGGCGGACAAAATCGGGGTCACCGTGGTGTGTCCTTCATTTTTCCAGACGGGCCTGCTCGATCACTCTGAGAGCTTTGGTATTGATCTGAAGCGCATCGGCAGCAAGCTGATGGCGAACTCCCCGATCACGGCCGAGGACGTGGCGCGGCGCGTCGTTGCGGACGCCGAGGCGAAGCGGTTTATGTGTATCCCGCACAGCGACGCACGGTGGCTACATCGACTCAAACGCCTCGCACCCGAAATGTTCTCGCGGATGATGGTGAACAAGTCCAAGGGGATGAGCAGGCCACGAGAACCGTCGGCTGCTGAGTAGAAATGGTCGGGACGGCTGGATTCGAACCAGCGACCTCTTGCGCCCCATGCAAGTGCGCTACCAGGCTGCGCCACGCCCCGAGCGGCGAACTATAGCCCAAGCAACCGTTAACTGCGACGACCTATTTTGAGATCGCTGCGCCCGACCTCATCCCAGGCGACAGCGGGCCGCTTGAGCGTCAACGACGGAGCATTTTCAGCACATCTTCGAGTTCAGCGCGGAGCTGTCGGATGATCTGCTGGCTCTGCGTCACGTCTTCCCGGGCTTCATCACCGGTCAACCGTTGACGCGCACCCGTGATCGTAAATCCTTCGGCGTACAGAAGACTGCGAATCTGGCGGATGACCAGCACGTCCTGACGTTGGTAATAGCGCCTGTTGCCGCGGCGCTTGACCGGTTTTAGCTGTGGAAACTCCTGTTCCCAATAGCGCAGAACGTGGGGCTTGACGCCGCAGAGGTTGCTGACCTCGCCGATTGTGAAATACCGCTTTCCGGGGATGGGCGGGAGTTCATCGTTATTCCCCGATTCCAGCATAGGCTTCGACTCTTGATTTTAGTTTTTGGCCCGGTCGGAATGTCACGACACGGCGCGCGCTGATTGGGATCTCTTCCCCTGTCTTGGGGTTGCGCCCCGGGCGCTGGTTTTTGTCGCGCAGGTCGAAGTTGCCGAAACCGGACAACTTGACCTGTTCGCCACTGGCGAGTGATACCCGCAGATCTTCAAAGAAGACGTCCACCAGTTCGCGTGCTTCGCGCTTGTTGAGTCCCAACTCGTTAAACAGGGACTCCGCCATATCGGCTTTCGTGAGGGCCATTGGTGTTCCTATTCTCGTATCGCGCCGTCAAATTCCTGTTTGATTCGAGCGATGACGGCGGCGGTCACGGCGTCCGCTTCGTCGTCATTAAGAGTGCGCGAGGAGTCCTGCAAAATCAAGCCGAAAGAGACGCTTTTTCGCCCCGAATCTATTCCCTTGCCGCGATAAATATCAAAGATACGCAGGGTTTGCAGTACCGCTCCGGCCGCCTCGTTAATCGCCGCACGCAGCGCATCGGCGGTCACCGCTTCATCCACAACGATGGAAAGATCACGGCGCGTCGCTGGGAAGCGGCTGACGGCCGTGTATTGCGGCAACGTCGCGCGGAAGGCCAGCTCGAAATCCAGCACCGCAAGAACAACGCCCAGCGGCAAATCCAGCGCGCGGGCTCGGGCGGGGTGCAAAACACCAACGGTACCGACGTGCTCATCGTCCGCAAGAATCGACGCGCACTGGCCCGGATGCAAACTGAGGTGGTTGCCGGCCACCGTGCGCACCGTTGAGCGCGCTCCCCGCAATGCGAGCAGTGCCTCGATGTGCCCCACCGCATCGTGCAGGTCCAGCGCCTCCCGGCCGTGATCCCAGTGTTCGACGGCGCGCGCTCCGGTCAGCGCAAAGGCGACCTCCCGGCGCTGCGTCAGTGTCCCGCCCTG
>JBCCMA010000044.1:0-22736 GCA_039026595.1 Pseudomonadota bacterium | reverse complement strand
GTCGTGATCCGCCACGCGCTGGTCCAGTACGTCGGCCACGCTTTCGGCGTGGGTCGGCCACGCGAGCACGGCCAGTAGCGCCGCGCAACCCAAACGGAAAACGTCAGTTCGCACGCGGTATGTAAGGCAGCAATTCGACCATGCGCCCGGCGTTGAGTTGGGTTTGCAAGTCGCGCCAGTACTGGGCATCCAGAAGATCCGCGTGGTGCGACTTGAACAGGGCAAGGAGCGAGCCTTCGAGCCCGAGAAACTCCGGGAACTGCTCCGGGAAAACGTCGTTCTCGCCGACGTAAAACCAGGCGTCCGCGCTCATTTCCTCCTCATGCGTGCGCGCTTCGGGAAGATCACGAAACTGACAGTCGGTCACAAGACAAAGCTCATCGTAGTCAAAAAAGACCACGCGCCCGTGGCGGGTGACGCCGAAGTTCTTGAGCAGCAGATCGCCGGGAAAGATATTGGAGCCCGCCAGATCACGAATGGCGTCGCCGTAATCGATTACCGCCGCGCGCGCCTGCGCGTCGGGTACGTCGCGCACGTACTGGTTCAGCGGAATCAGCCGCCGCTCAACGTACAGGTGCTCAATGATCACGTTGTCTTCATCCACAGTGACGATGGCACCGGCTTCACGTTCGAGTTCGTTGAGCAGGGCGGGTTCGAACTGGTCGCGGCGAAATTTCAGGTGCCGAAACTCCTGCGCGTCGATCAGCCGTCCTGCACGGTCGTGCTTGAACACCAGTTTGTAGGCATTGATCACATCCCGCCGAACCGTGGTCTTGGGGTAGGCAAAGCGATCGCGAATAACCTTGAAAACCACCGGGAAGGAGGGGAGTGTAAATACGATCATGACCATGCCGCGGTCCACGGCGGCATCCACAAAACGGTCTGTCGTGTTTTGCAGGTGGTCGAACACCGTGCGGTAGCGTTCGGTTTTGCCCTGCTTGGCGCGGCCGAGTGCGGTAAACAACTCGGCGACCGGCTTGCGCGGCAACAGCGTGTGCAAGAACGCAACCGCATGCCGGACGATTTCAAAATCCGCGTGAATGTAGGAACGGGAAAAACTGAAGATGATGCTGACCGGGTCCTCACCAGTGATGACCCCGTCGACACGCGCGCCGGCCGGGGTGTTGGCAATGGCGATGACGAGCGGTCGCTGGTAGTCGTTGCCATTGATCCGTCCGACGAGATAGGCGCGGTTATCCCGGTAGAACACGGGTCTGATCATGTCCACTGATTCAATCGTGTAGTTGCCCCGGCCCTGAACGCAGTCGTGCACCACACGTTTGGTGATGTGGTCGACGCAACGGGTTAGCTCGGCGAATTGCACATCCAGTTGCACATCGGCCATCACCTCGTGGAACAGGCGCCAGTAGGAGCCGCGCGCGAAATACGACTGAAAGTTGGCGTAGCGAGTGTGCTCGTTGACGGTTTCGTGCCCCAGGGCGACG
Organism: Pseudomonadota bacterium; assembly: GCA_039026595.1. Classification (GTDB taxonomy): domain Bacteria; phylum Pseudomonadota; class Gammaproteobacteria; order Steroidobacterales; family JBCCMA01; genus JBCCMA01. The sequence goes on along the minus strand of JBCCMA010000044.1, from coordinate 21,291 downwards.
AACTCGATCTGCGGGTCAACGCCAACGGTATTGAAAATTCGTCGGGTTACCGAACTGTAAAACGTCTTGGTGAACGCCCGGTCCATGTACGGCCGAATCAGGATCTCGTAGCGACGTTTGACATCGCGCCACAGCGCGCGCTCTTTGAGTCGGTCGGCGAGCAGTTGGGACAGAGACCGGACAATGCGATTGACCGCCTGATCGTACAACTCGATACGCTGCACGGCGTCGCGTTGCGACGCTGTGAAGTCGCGCGCGGCGAACCGGGCCGCCGCGCGCTGCGTCACGATATGGAAATGAAAGTTATAAGTGGAGAAGCCGTTGTAGATGATGTCCGCGCACACGTCCGCCTGAGCGTCGGGCAAACGTGCGTCGGACAGGCTCATCCTGCTTACATATGCGAGATGAGCGCGTCGCCGAACTCACTGCACTTCACCTGCGTCGCATCATCCATCAAGCGAGCAAAGTCGTAGGTCACGGTGCGCGCCGCGATAGTCTTGTCCATTGCCTCGATCAGCTTATCGGCGGCCTCCAGCCAGCCCATGTAGCGCAGCATCATTTCGCCCGAGAGGATCAGTGAACCCGGATTGACCTTGTCCAGGTTGGCGTACTTGGGCGCCGTGCCGTGGGTGGCTTCAAAGATCGCGTGACCGGTGGCGTAGTTGATGTTACCGCCAGGTGCGATGCCGATGCCGCCCACCTGTGCCGCGAGCGCGTCGGACAGGTAGTCGCCGTTCAGGTTCATTGTGGCGATCACGTCGAATTCCTTAGGACGGGTCAGAACCTGCTGCAGCGTGATGTCGGCGATGGCGTCCTTAATCAGGATTTTGCCGCTGTCGAGCGCCGCTTTCTGTTCAGCATTTGCGGCGTCTTCGCCCTGCTCGGCCTTGGTGCGTTCCCACTGGTCCCACGTATAGGTGTGGTCCGCGAACTCGCTCTCGGCCAGTGCGTAGCCCCAGTTGCGGAACGCACCTTCGGTGAACTTCATGATGTTGCCCTTGTGGACAAACGTGACGCTGCGACGTTTGTTGTCGATCGCGTAGCGAATGGCCGCGCGCACCAGGCGTTCGGTGCCCTCGCTTGAAACCGGCTTGATGCCGATGCCCGAGGTCGCGGGGAATCGGATTTTGTCGTACATCTTCGGGAACGCGTGTTCGAGGTCGGACAGAAAACGCTTCACGTCATCGGAACCGGCCTCGAATTCCACACCCGCGTAAATGTCCTCGGTGTTCTCCCGGAAGATCGCCATATCCACTTCGCCGGGTGTGCGCACGGGCGAGGGTACGCCCTTGAACCAACGCACCGGACGCAGGCAGACATACAGGTCGAGAATTTGTCGAAGCGCGACGTTGAGTGAGCGAATGCCTCCGCCAATCGGCGTGGTCAACGGACCCTTGATCGCAACGAGATAGTCGCGGCACGCCTGAATGGTGTCATCCGGCAGCCACGAGTTGAACTTGTCATTGGACTTTTGACCGGCGTAGATTTCCATCCAGTGAATCTTGCGCTGGCCGTTGTAGGCCTTGTCGACGGCAGCGTCCAGCACGCGCACTGTGGCCCGCCAGATGTCGGGGCCGGTACCGTCGCCTTCGATGAACGGGACGATCGGATTGTCGGGGACGTTCAGTACGCCGTTTTCAATGGTTATCTTGGCGCCACCCTCGGGCACCTCAAGGATCGAATCAGTCATGAGTCTTGGGACTCCATCGCGGTAGTGTGAACCGCGAAGTGTAGTCGCTTCAGGTCGCTGTAGCGAGCGAGGTCATGGCGGCTTTGACGGTATCCGGCAGAGGGCATTTCTCCCGTCGTGCGTAATCGTAAACGACGATTCGCGCATCCCCTTGTGCTGCGACAGCGTTGTGCTGCTCGCTGACGACAACATAGTCCATCGTGAACCAGTGCGGGCCAATCTCTCTGGCGCTTGCCCCGACGAATGTGGCGTCGGGGTGGGTCAGCGCGATGCGGAAACGGCACCGCGTTTCGGCCAGAATCGGGCCGACACCCGGGTCATCGAGGTCGAGTGTCAGTCCGATCGCCTGCAGGAACACCATGCGCGCTTGCTCGAAAAGACGGAAATACACCGCGTTATTGACGTGTCCATACGCATCCATATCGGAAAACCGAATCGGCTCCGCCACGCTGACCGAGCTTGTATCGATGCGGTCCCGAGCCGGTCCACGAATCGAGTCGGGGAGCACGATGCGGCTCATGGTGCGGATCGTTGTGACATGGCGTAGACTCCGGAACGGTGGGCAATAATTCCCACATGTGAAGAAGATCGTTGTGAGGTCATGGACGAGCCTCCTGACGGTGCTTGCGGCGCAGCGCAAGTATCGCAACCCGGTCGCCCTTTGGGTAGCGGCGCCGGACAACCTGCTTGGCAGCCAATAATTATCCGAATCCAGCCCAGGCGTCTTTTTTAGCCGAGTTACGCAACACTTGGGGACGGGCGATGTCGGTAACAGTTCTGTTGGTCGAGGATCACGCGCTGGTGCGCGCGGGGATCCGTGCCCTGCTCGATAACGCCATGGGCATCGACGTGATCGGTGAAGCGCGCGACGGACGCGAGGCGCTCAACAGCATGCGCACCCAACCAGCGGACGTCGTCGTTATGGATATCACGATGCCCGGGCTCAACGGTCTTGAAACGACCAAACGCCTGAAAAAGGCACACCCTCGGACCCGCGTTCTGATTCTTTCGATGTACTCGTCGGACGAGTATGTGGTGCAGTCGATGCGCTATGGCGCAGACGGTTATCTGGTCAAGGACTCCGCGGCGCCGGAACTGGAGAAAGCCATCCACACAGTGGCGCGCGGCGAGCGTTATCTGAGCGACGGCGCCATACGCGAACGGCTTGAGCATCAGATCAATACGGCGCGCGGCATGCGTGACCCATTGGAGCGCCTGACGCCGCGTCAGCGCGAAATTTTGCAGCTCGTGGTCGAGGGCAAGAAAACCCGCGAAATTGCCGAGCTTCTGAACGTGAGCGTCAAGACGGTCGAAACCCATCGGGCCCAGTTGATGGACCGGCTGGGCATCCATGATGTGGCGGGCCTTGTCCGCTACGCTATTCGCAACGGCCTGATATCCAGCTACGCCTGATTGCCGCGGTCCCCCGCGCCCTCGCGGTCCGCCCAGCCGAGCACCCGCCGCGTCACAAAGTGGTAGAGCGGCTTGACGGTCGCGCGCCAGATTCGCGATGTCGCACCCGGTGTCGCAAGAATGCGTTTCTGTCGGTGCGTAAGCCGGTCAGCCGCGTACGTCCGTTTGTGTTTCAGAAGGTGGCGCACATCTTCACGCGCCAGCAGGCGGAACAGTCTTCCCCGCTGCGGACGCCATGCGGCCAGCTGAAAGTCGATCAGCCCGGGGCGCCCGTCGTCGAGCACCAGCCAGTTGGGTTCCTTGGCCGTATCATTGTGGATCACATCGCGCGTGTGAAGTGTGAACAGCAGACGTTGTGCGGCGGTGAAATAGTCGGGGTCGCTGGGCCGGGCCACATGCATGGGCTGGCCCGACAAGTACGTGCGTATCAGTCGTCGACCGTCGAATTCCACGAGCTGCGGCACACCAGCAAGGCCCGTGACCGCATTGAGAGACCGTGCCTCGCGACGCGCCAATGCGCGCGCTACGCCACGGGTCCACCACGGCGCGGCGTCGGTGTCGCGCTCGATCAGCGGGGTGTCGCCGTCGAGCAGCGCGACTTCGCCGAACAAATCGGATTTCAGAACGCGGCGGTGGGGCGAGGCGTTTGGCACGCAACAAGACTAGCGCCCCGCGACGGGACGACGCCACCGCTGCTATTCTCCGTCGCTCGACACCGCCGCGGACCCGACCATGCGCTCCAAGACGCGAGTTCCCATTTGCACGCCGGCGACGGTGGTTGCCCAGGACAATCAACTGCGGGCGACCGGCACATGGACCGCATTCGGGCTGGGCAAAATGGGGGCGGATCTCGGCCTCGATCCGGCGTCGCGTCGAACGCTGGATCTGACCGGCATCGATCGGTTCGATACCACGGGCGCCTGGCTTGTCCAGCGTGCAGTACAGCGCTTCGCCGACGCCGGGGGAGCGCTTCAGGTGGACACCACCCGCGCCCAGCGGGAGTTACTCGATTTGGTCGGGCAGCATCAGGCGGACCCGGCAGATCTGGTGCCGCCGACGCCGCCCGGCGTGATCGAAGAGATCGGCCGGGACACCTTTGGACTGATCAACAAGTACCTTACATTCCTCGCGTTCATCGGGCGGCTCACCTTCACAGCTGTTCGTGTCGCGTTCACCCCGCACAACTGGCGCTGGCGCACGATTATCCGGGGCGTGGAGGAGGCCGGGTTCAACGCGCTGCCGATTGTCGGGTTGCTGAGTTTTCTGCTCGGTCTGGTCATTGCGTACCAGAGCGGCGTGGCGCTTCAGGCCTACAACGGCAGTATCTTTGTGGCCGATCTGGTGGGCCTCGCGATGCTGCGCGAACTCGCGCCGCTGATCACCGCCATCATCGTGGCGGGGCGTACGGGTTCGGCCTACACCGCGCAGATCGCCACCATGAAAGTGACCGAAGAGGTGGACGCGCTGCGAACGCTGGGGGTGGCGCCGCTCGAAGCGCTGGCCTTACCGAAGTTCTTTGCGCTGGTTATTTCGCTGCCCCTGCTGGCCGTGTTCGCCGATCTGATGGGCATTCTCGGCGGCATGTTTATGGCCAACGCGATGTTCGACATGAGCTTTGGCACCTTCGTTCAACGTCTCAATGAGTCCGTTTCACTGTCGTCGTTTTTGATCGGCATCGGTAAGGCGCCCATTTTTGCGCTGATGATCGCGGCGGTGGGGTGTTATCAGGGATTTGAAGCCGACAGCGGCGCGGAGCAGGTGGGTCGCCACACGACCACGAGCGTCGTGCACGCAATTTTTCTTGTCATCGTGGTGGACGCCGTGTTCGCCATCGTGTTCAGCAAGGTGGGTCTGTGAGCGCGGCGTTGTACGAATCTGGACGCGAACCCGTCATCCGGATGGTCGATATCGTCACGCGGTTTGGTCGGAAGGTGGTGCACGACGGCATCAGCCTCGACATCCTGCGCGAGGACATTTTTGCAATCGTTGGCGGCAGTGGCAGTGGCAAATCCACACTGATGCGCGAAGCGGTGATGCTGCAGGAGCCCACGGAGGGCACGATCGAGCTCTTCGGCCAGGATGTGACGCACCTCGGCGAGTTGGCGTCGCTTCCGGTGCGCCGGCGCATTGGCGTGATGTTTCAGTACGGGGCCCTGTTCAGTGATATGACGGTGCTGGAGAATGTGGGCATGCCGCTTCGCGAGCACACGTCACTCGACCGCGGCCTGATCAATGAAATTGCCGGCATCAAGCTGAGTCTCGCGGGGCTGTCGCCGAGTGTCGGTGTGCTGTACCCGAGCGAGCTGAGCGGCGGCATGCGCAAGCGTGCCGCGATGGCACGGGCCATTGCGCTGGACCCGGAGCTGCTGGTACTCGACGAGCCCGGCTCCGGCCTCGATCCGGTCTCAGCGGCCGCGCTGGACGACCTCATCGTCAGTCTGCGCGACCTTCTGGGGCTGACCATCGTGATGATCACGCACGACATGGCCTCGGTGCGTCGGATCGCGGACCGGGTCGCGTTCCTCGGCGATGGTAAGCTGTTGGCACTGGGTCATCCCGACGAGTTGGCGCAGTCTGGCGATGCGCGGGTGCGAGACTTTTTTGTCGAGCGCGACGTCACGGAGTGCGAGCCGTTGCCGTCGCCCGGGTCGGCGGTCGCAAAGCCATAGCCATGATCCGTTTGGGGGACGTGTGAAAGCCAAGACCAGTTTCGTTCTTGTTGGCCTGTTCGTGCTGTTGCTTAGCACAGCGCTGGTGGCCGCTATCCTGTGGTTGACCACGGGCGGCCCGCCCAAGGACTACGATTTCTATGTGACATATATGACGGAGTCGGTCTCCGGGCTGGGTGTCGACGCGGCCGTGAAATACAAAGGGGTCAGCGTCGGGCGCGTGCGGGATGTCGTGCTGGATCCCGACAACCCGGAGCGCGTGCGCATTCGAATGGTTGTGCTGGAGGGGACCCCCGTTAAAACGGACACTGTTGCGGAACTGGCGACCCAGGGGCTCACGGGTCTGATGCACGTGAACCTGACCGGCGGATCGCGGGCGGCGCCCGCACTGGTTCCGCCCGCGGGCAGCGACACCGCCGAGATTCCGAGCCGACCGTCGCTATTCGGTCGTCTCGACGACGGCGCGACCGATTTACTGGGCTCGCTGCTGGAGGCCACGGGCCGCATCAATACGCTTCTCAGTGAAGAAAACATGGCCGCGGCGGGCACGATCCTGACGCGCGGTGCGGTGCTGACCGATCAGCTGGCCGAGCGCGCCGCGGAGACGGAATCGCTTCTGGCCGAAGCGCAGCTCACCATCCGGTCTGTGCGCAGCGCGTCGGACCGTCTGCCCGAGCTCGTTGCTCAGGTGAATCAAACGGCGACGGCGCTTGAGAACATGGCGTCGTCGCTGGCCGCGACTGCCGATACGTTGCAGGCCTCGTCGGTGGATCTTGGCAACACGATTTCAAAGAGCGGTGAGGATCTGCGTCGCTTCACAGCCACCGCCCTGCCAGAAGCCACCCGTACCGTGTCCGAACTTCGCGCCACGGCCAATAGTCTGCGCCGCATCAGCGAGACGATCGAGGCCGATCCCAGTCAGCTCGTGTTCGGAGCGCCGGAACGTGCCCCAGGGCCGGGCGAATGACGCGCTCCGGCGCACTTCTGGTTAGCGGGCTCGTCAGTGTCCTTGCGGGTTGCGCCCTGCTTCCGTCCGGCAGCGCCGCACGTCGCGAGCATGTCTATGTCATCGCGCCTGAACAGACGATGGACGTGCGTATGGCACAAAGCCGCTGCGGCACGGTGCAGGTGGCGGCGGGGAGCGCGGTTGTGGGCCACCGCGGCGCGGCCATGATGTATTCCCTTGATGACATCGAACTGAAGTACTTTGCCTATTCGCGATGGGGCGCGCCGCCAACGCGCATGCTGCGCGATCAGCTGCGACGCTTCCTGCGTGACAGCGGAGCCTTCGACGGGGTGCTGGATTCGCCCACGGTGGCGCGAACGCGCTACCAGCTCGAATTGACCGATACCGAGGTCATACAGCGCTTCGAGGGCGAGGCGTCGCGCGTTGATATGGCGTTCGAGTTGCGCATTTTTGACGGCGACCGTCGACGTCTGCTCGGCAGTCGGCGCTTCGTTACGGACGTGTCGGCCGGCGGCGATCCCGCCTCCGGCGCCGTGGCGGCCAATGCCGCTGCCCGTCAGCTGCTGGGGGGCGCCGTCGACTACGTACTGGAACTGTGTCGGGATCCGGCACCTGTGGAGGGAACATGACCGCGTTGGCCGGATTGCGTCGCTTTTTTGTAAGCGAGAAAACCGATGAGTTGATCGACCGTCTGCCAGCGGTCACCGGAGAATTTGAGCGCGACCCTTGGGGCTTTGACAAAGAAAAGACGCGGGTGGTGTTTGGCGCGATCAAACGGTTGTACGACGATTACTTTCGGGTCCAGACCGTGGGTATTGAAAATGTACCGGCGGATGGTCGCGTCTTGCTGATCGCCAATCACAGCGGTCAGCTGCCAATGGACGGCGTGCTCATCGGTATGGCGATGGCTACGCGGGATCAGGCGCCCCGCGCGGCGCGCGCCATGATCGAACGGTTTTTCCCTACCGTGCCGTTTGTCGGCAACATGCTCAATCACATGGGCGCGGTTGTCGGTGATCCGCACAACTGTCAGCGCATGCTTGAAAACGAGGAAGCCATTATCGTGTTTCCTGAGGGCATCCGCGGGTCGGGCAAGCTGTACCGCGAGCGCTACACGCTCAAGCGATTCGGGAATGGCTTCATGCACCTGGCTATGCAGCACAACACACCGATCGTGCCCATCGGCGTGGTGGGATGTGAGGAAACAATGCCGGCCATCGCCAATCTTGATCCGGTCGCAAAAGCGCTGGGCCTGCCTTACTTCCCGTTGGGCGTGCTCGTGCCGCTACCTGCGCGGGTGACACTGCTGTTCGGCGAGCCGATGCACTTTGACAACGACGTCACCAACGAAGCGGCGGTCACCGAACGCGTTGATGCGGTGAAAACGCGCATTCGCGAATTGATTGACCAGGGCCTCAGCGCCCGCATAAGCGTATTCTGACCATGGCGAACGACGACAACACCACATCTGCTTCCGAGCGAACACGCGCGCGCATCGCGGCGCGGAAAGCTGCGCGCAAAGCGGCCCGAGCCAAATCCGCTGAGTCCGGATCGAGCGCGGCCACAACGACCAACACGAACCCGAAAACGAAGCCGAAAGTCGACCCGGAACCGAAGACAGGCAAACCGGCGGCAAAGACGGCCAGGAAAAAGACCAGCTCAACACGGTCGGCGGCGCCAAAGAGTACGACTCGCAAGAAAACCAACGCTCGAAAGAAGGCCGGCACCGTGCGCAGGAAAGCGGACGGCACCTCGACCTCTTCCGCTGCGAAATCGACTAAAGCCGGTAGACGTCCCACCGTCATGGTCACCGGCGCGGCCGGTGCACTGGCGAGGCAAGTGATCGCGCAGCTCAGCGGCGAGGCTAACATTGTGGCGGTGGACTTCCGTCGTCGCGTTCGCATTGACGATGACACACCCAGCTACCGCGGCGACCCCAATCGGCGCGACTTTGCCGATCTGTTCCGCAATCACACCATCGACGCGGTGATCCATCTTGGGCGTGTCGAAACCGATGAACTGACCCCCGAGCGGCGTTACAACGCCAACGTGCTCGGCACCCAGCGCTTGTTCGCGTTGTGCAGTCAGTACGGTGTTGGCCAGGTGGTTGTGATGTCCACATACTTCGTCTACGGCGCCAGTCCCTACAACCCGGCGCTTCTGGGTGAGGATGCGCCGTTGAAGGCGTCCGGCCTGACGATGGATCTGGTGGATTCGGTCGAGCTTGAGAACCTTGCGGCGGTCGCTTTGTGGAAACACCCCGAGCAGCATCTGACGGTGCTCCGACCGTGCAACATCGCGGGGCCGCGGGTTCGAAACACGCTGAGCCTGCTGATGGACCGTCAGGTGTCGCCGCGTCTTGTCGGCTTTTCTCCGATGATGCAGTTCATCCACGTCGACGATATGGCGCGCGCCGTCGTCGCGGCGTATCTGCAGAACCAGCCCGGCATCTACAACGTTGCGCCACCGCAGTGGATGGCCTACCACGACGTGCTGCGCGAGTGCGGCTGCGCCAGTCTCCCCGTGCCGTCGATCCCGCCTGCGGTTCCGTCTGTGATCAGCCGCATGCTGCGCTGGAAGGCGTTTCCCGGTTATCTGATCAATTATCTGAAGTACCCCGTGTTGATCGACGGTAGCCATTTCGAGCGCGCGTTTGATTTCAAGTACGAACGGTCGCTCGACGAGGTGCTCGCCTACTACCGTCAGCGCAAGGACGCGACAGGCTGATTCATGTCGGCCGGTACGGTCGTTGGGCTGTTGATCGCGGGTCTGGTGGTCTTGCAGGTGGGGTGGCCGCTGTGGCGACGCCGAAGGCGCACGCGGTGGCACGCGGAGGGTCTTGACGAGACACAGCGTGAGGTCATCGAGCGCACGATCCCGCTGGTCGCCGCGATGCCGCAGACCTACCGGAAGCGGTTTGAGGGTCTGGTTCGTCAGTTCATCCACGAGAAGGACTTTGTCGGCTGCAATGGTCTGGTCGTGGAGCCGGAGCATCGACTGATCATTGCCGCGCAAGCGTGCCTTTTGTTATTGAACCGCCCGGGCGGCTGTTACGACGATCTGCAGACCATTTTGGTTTATCCCGACGCGTTTATTGTCGAGCATGACGAACTGGACGCCGACGGGTTGGTGCACGCCGGTAGGGATCTTCGTACCGGCGAGTCTTGGGACGATGGTCGAGTGATCGTGTCGTGGTCGGATGTGATCATGGGCGCTGACAATCCGGACGATGCGTATAACGTGGTGATCCACGAATTCGCCCATCAGCTTGACGGTCAGAGTGGTCTGGTCAACGGCGCGCCGTCTATTGTGCGCGAGGAACTCGCGGCGCACTGGCCTGAGCGCATGCGTCGAGAATTTGATGCGTTGCGCGGCGCGGTGGAGCGGGGCGTCCACACCTTCATCGACCCTTACGGCGCCAGCAGCCCGGCCGAGTTCTTCGCCGTGCTGAGCGAGGTGTTCTTTGAAATGCCTGCCCAGCTTCAGCGGCGCCATCCCGTTCTCTACGAATGCCTCGATGCGGTCTACGATCTCGATCCGGCCCGGTGGAGCTGATATCGGTCGCCCACGTTTCCGTTCCCCTTCACCGCCTGCTCGGCGCTTTGAGATTGTTTTTCGAAATGCTTCTGCGCTGGCCCTTGTTGTTATCGCCACCCCCATTACATGTTGATACCACAGGGATTTTTCCGGGAACCACAGAGCGGTGCGCGCGTCTTACCAAAAGCACGGCGGCTCCGCTTGGCGAGGTGCAGGCTGATCCGTACACTTGGGCGCTTTTCAAATCCAACGGCATCAGTGGCTTATGCAAACGATCGGAGATCTGCGGGAGTACGTCGGCACGCATATTGTGGGTCAGGACCATCTGATCGAGCGGCTGCTCATCGCGCTTTTGTGCGACGGTCACCTGCTCGTTGAGGGGGCACCGGGCCTCGCAAAAACGCGCGCGATCAAGGTGTTGAGCCGGGGCATCGAAGGGGACTTCCAGCGCATCCAGTTCACGCCCGATCTGCTGCCCGCCGACCTGACCGGCACTGAGATTTACCGACCGAACGATGGCTCGTTTGTTTTCCAGAAAGGTCCGCTGTTTCACAACCTGATTCTTGCCGATGAGATCAACCGGGCGCCGGCTAAAGTGCAGTCGGCACTGCTCGAGGCGATGGAAGAGCGGCAGATTACCGCGGGCTCGAACACCTACCCGCTGTCCGATCTGTATCTTGTGATGGCCACCCAGAATCCGCTCGAGCAAGAGGGGACGTACCCGCTGCCCGAGGCGCAGCTTGATCGCTTCCTGCTCTACGTGAAGATCGATTACCCGTCGCTGGAATCGGAGCGTCGCATCCTGGCGATCAACCGCGCCGAGGCGCGCCGCAAGCGCAGCGCACCGGCGCAAACCGTTGAGGCGCTTAGCGCCGCCGCGTTGTTCGCTGCCAGGGAGGAGGTGCTCAATGTGCACATGTCGGACGCCGTCGAGGATTACGTACTGGCGATCATCAATGCGACCCGGCATCCGTCCAACTATGATGACGACCTGGCGGTGCTGTTGCAGTACGGCGCCAGCCCGCGCGCCACGATTGCACTCGACCGTGCGTCGCGCGCCCACGCCTGGTTGAACCAGCGCGAGTTTGTTTCGCCTGAAGACGTACAGGCCATCGCCAAGGACGTGCTGCGACATCGCGTGCTGTTGCGCTTCGAGGCCGAGGCCCAGGGCATCGATAGCGATACGGTCATCGACAACATCATCTCGCGTGTCGGCGTGCCCTGATGTCGTCGCCCGCGCGCGTCGAGGTGGAGGACCTGCTTGCGCTGCGCGATGGCGCGCGTGCGCTTTCGCTCAAGAGCGTCGCCCGACGGACCGTGCAAAGCGGTGCGCGCCGCTCTGCTTTCCGCGCCCGCGGCATGGACTACGACGAGTCGCGTCGCTATCAGGTCGGTGACGATATGCGCAATCTGGATTGGCGCGTCATGGCTCGAACGGGCGAGCCGTACACCAAACTGTTCCGCGAGGAGCGCGAGCGACCGGTGTTGTTTTGCGTGGATCTGGGTCCCAGCATGTTCTTCGCGACGCGCGGCGTGTTCAAGTCAGTCATGGCATCGCGCTGCGCCGCGCTGCTGGCGTGGACGGCTTTGGCGCACGGGGATCGCGTCGGCGGAATCGTATTCGGATCGTCGGATCACAGCGAACGACGTCCGGCGCGCGGCAAGACCGGCGTGCTTCGTTTGCTCTGTGAAATCGCGATGCCGGCGCACTGGGAAGTCGACCGCGAACGGCGCGACGGTGCGTTCGAGCGCGCCGTGGAACGTCTGGTGCACGTCGCACGCCCCGGCTCGCTGGTGGTCATTCTGAGTGATTTCGTCGGGATGTCCGATGCCTCGTCGGCATTGCTCGCGCGCGTCGCAGCGCACAGTGATCTTCTCAACGTGCTGATCAGCGATCCTGTGGAGCGGGCGATGCCTGAGCCGGGTCGTTATCCCATCGCGGATGGCGGCAGTCGCTACATTCTGGACAGCCGTTCCCGTGACAATCGACGCGCACACCGCGAGCGGTTTGAGGATCGGCGTGAGCGCGTCGACGAATTGTCTGCCAAGTCGCGGGCACGCAGTGTGTATGTCTCCACCGACGACAATCCGCTGGACGCGCTCGGCAATACACTCGCAGCGGTGGGGCGGTCGTGAACGATCTGCCACTGCGCGATATCCACTTGCCCGGCGCAGTGTCGTTCTGGCCGATGGCGCCCGGCTGGTGGCTGCTGATCATCTGGGCTGGTGTGGCTGCCGGACTTGCGGTGGTCTATTGGTACCGTCGCGGCATGCGCCGCCGGGCGTTGAGGGCGTTCGACGACATTGAGCGCGCCTACGCGATGCACGGCAACGCGCGCCGGCTGGTGACGGATGTCTCCACGCTGTTGCGTCGAATCTGCCTGACCTATCACCCGCGCACGCGCGTGGCGAGCGTCACGGGTAAGGCGTGGCGCAATGTGCTGCGCGGCCTCACGGGTGCGGATCGGGCGCTGCCTGACCGCATTGCGTGGCAAATCGTACACGCGCCGTACAACCCCGCCGAAACCGTTGACGCTGACGCGTTAATCGCGCACACCCGGCGTTATTTGAAAGCGCTGCCGCCGCTTTGGGACGGGCGCTGATGTTCTCGTTTGACTGGCCGCTGGTGTTTCTTCTTCTGCCGCTACCGCTCGTCGTTCGCGCGCTGATGCCGCCGGTTGATGTATCGCGTCAGGTCGCGCTGCGGGTCCCCGGCGGTCGAGGCTGGGTGCGCGGCCGCACAAGCGGTCGCGTTAGCGGGCGGCTGCTTCCGCTGTTGTTCGCATTGTTGATCTGGGTCCTGCTGGTTACGGCTGCCGCCAGACCGCAGTGGCTTGGCGATGCCCGCTCGCTGCCGGTGAGCGGGCGCGATCTGCTCCTCGCGGTGGACGTATCGGGGAGCATGCGGCTGCGTGATTTTCGGGTGAACAACCGCATTGTTACTCGCCTTGAAGCCACCAAACATGTGGCCAGCGAATTTATCGCGGAGCGTAAGGGCGACCGCGTTGGCCTGATCCTATTTGGGCGCCAGGCCTACCTGCAAACGCCGCTGACCTTCGACCGGCGCACCGTTTCCATTCTGCTCGTTGAGGCGTTTATTGGTATCGCCGGCAATGAGACGGCGATCGGCGATGCCATCGGACTGGCGATCAAGCGGTTGCGCGATAAGCCCGCCGACAGCCGGGTGCTGATTCTCCTCACTGACGGGGCCAACACCGCCGGGGCGATCGACCCCTCGCGCGCTGCGTCGCTGGCAGCGCGGGAGGGCGTGAAGGTGTACACCATCGGCATCGGAGCGGACCGCGAGTCGGGCCGTTCGGTGTTCGGACTGTGGCGTCAGAACGCGGCGTCGAGTCTCGATGAGGCGACGTTGCGCAACATCGCCAGCACCACCGGCGGGCGCTACTTCCGCGCACGCAATACGCTCGAGCTGAACGAGATTTATAAGACGCTGGATCGCCTTGAGCCGGCAGAACAAGACACGGACGGGTTCCGGCCGGTCAAGACGCTCTTCTATTGGCCGTTAGCGGCGGCACTGCTGTTGATCGTCGTTGCGCTGGCCGTACCGTTGGCCCGTGCCGCTCTGCGCCCACGGGCGGTGCGGGCATGAGCGGCTGGCATTTCCTGCGCCCTGAGTGGTGTTTGCTGTTGCCCTTTGCGTTGGCGGCGCTGGGGTTATTTCACCGTGGTCGCGCCGCGTCAGGACGTTGGCGAAGTCTTGTGGATGAAGCGCTGCAACCATACGTTTTGACCGGGGGTCGAGAACCCCGCGCGTGGTTATTGCCGATCGCACAGGGGCTGGCGCTCACCGCGCTCATCGTCGCGCTCGCCGGGCCTGTAAAGGATCGCCTGCCGCAGCCGGTGTACAAAAATGGTGCCGCCTTGGTGATCGCGCTGGACTTGTCGCGGTCGATGAACGCGCGCGACATCGTGCCCACGCGTCTTGAGCGCGCCAGGCTAAAAGTGCGCGATCTTCTGGATCAGCGGGACCAGGGCGATACTGCGTTGATCGTGTTCGCCGGCGATGCGTTCACCGTTACCCCGTTAACGGATGACACGGCGACGATCGAAGCCATGCTCGGCAGTCTGACGACGCGGACGATTCCGCGTCAGGGCTCGTTGATCGCGCCTGCGCTGGTCCGCGCAGGACGACTGCTCGATGATGCCGGTGCGCGCGGCGGGCGCGTGCTGGTCCTCACCGACGGAGCCGCAGATCACGGCAAAGCCATCAAGGCGGCGCAGGATCTGGCGGCGCGCGATATCCGTGTTTCGATTCTCGGGATCGGGACGCCCGACGGTGACGTGGTGCGCAACACCGCCGGGGAACTGGTGAAGGATGGCCGTGGACAAATCGTTGTGGCCAGGCTCGATGCGCCCGGACTGGCATCGATTTCAACAGCAGGTAACGGGCGTTTTGCGATGCTTTCAGCGGACGACGCTGACCTGTCCGGTTTGCTTGGCGATGTGGAACGGACCCTGACCGACGGTGTACTGAGTGAGGATTTCGAAACGGATGTGTGGCGTGAGGTGGGGCCGTTGATCGTTCTTATGTGTTTGCCCGTGATTGCATTCATGTTCCGCCGCGGGGCCGTTGTGATGCTCGCTGCGGTCGTGCTCGTGCCGGCGTTGGACGCCCGCGCTGGCATCTGGCAGGACTTCTGGGCCACAAATGATCAGCAGGCAGCCCGCCGCTTTGCCGATGAGGAATACGCCGCCGCCGCTGAGCAGTTCCAGGATCCTGCATGGGCCGCCGCGGCGGCCTACCGCGCTGGCGACTATTCCCGGGCCGCGTCGCTTCTTGACGGCATAAAGGAACCGGAGGCGCTGTACAACCGCGGTAACGCACTGGCGTATGCCGGCGACATTGATGGCGCGCGCGCGGCGTATGAATCGGCGCTGGATCTCATGCCCGACCACGAGGATGCGCAGCACAATCTGGATCTTCTGAATCAGCTGCCGCCGCCCCAATCCCAGGACAGCGAGAGCGGTGAGTCCGATCAGGATTCGCCGCCGTCGGATGATGAACTGGGTTCGTCGCCTCAGAACGGAGAGTCGGGTGACGACGGTGGCGCGGGTGGCGACGGGGCATCGGGGGCGGATCAAAGCGGCGCCAACGGCGACCAGCAGGGCGACCCCCCACCCTCCCGGGGCGATCCGGGAGAGGGCGAGGACGCGAGCGACGAGGCGGGTGAGCAGGACGACGAGTCGCGCAATGCCGAGTCTGGCGAGCCACAAAACGGCGAGGGTGAAAAGGACGAGCAACAGTCGGCCAGCGCGGTCGGAGACGGGAGCGACGAGACGGAGCGAGACCTGGCGGCCGAGCAGTGGCTACGGCAGGTGCCGGACGACCCGGGCGGTTTGCTACGGCGAAAATTCCAGCAGCAGTACCGTCTGCGGTACGAAGGTCAACCGGAGGAGACCGAGCCGTGGTGAGCGCAGGATTGAGAAAGCACGTGGCGCTGCTGCTGGCGTTATTCGCGATGACCGCCTACGGCGCACCGACGCTGACCGTGACGCCCGACCGGACTGAGGTGTTCGAGAATGAGTCCTTCACGGTCGATTTTGTGTACTCGGATGAATTGCGTGATCAACCCGGCTTTGACGTGTTGCTCGAGGACTTCCAGATCATCGCGACGCAACCGAGCAGCAATCTTCTGAGCGTCAACGGCCGGTTTCGTTACGAGTTCAGCTACAGCTTGACGCTGATGCCGCGGCGTGTGGGCGAACTGGTGATCCCGCCGATCCGCTTCGATGATGTCCGATCCGAACCGCTCACTATCACAGTCAAAGAGGCGCTCAAAGACAACGCGCTGGAGGCCTTCGGTGATCTGCACCTTGAAGTCACCATGACGCCGGAAAGAGGGTACGTGCAGGGACAGTTCATCTTCACGCAGCGTCTGTATCACCGCGGGTGGCTCGCCGGCGGCAAACTGTCGCCCCCGACGTTTGGCGACCGCGATGCGGTGGTAAAGCCGATTGATCAGGCCAAGCGCTACAGCCTGTTCCGCGACGGCGAGCGCTACCAGATTTACGAGCAATCGTACCTGGTCTTTCCGCAGGCCAGCGGCACGCTGACTGCGGAGCCAACCAACTTCACCGGGCAACTGAGAGAGCCGGGCGAGCCGCCCCGCTTGAAGCGCGTGTCGGCACCGGCGCTGTCGGTCGAGGTGCTGGGTGTGCCTGACGGGGTCGACGGAGATACGTTCCTTCCCTCGACGAAGGTGTCACTGACCGAGACGTGGCCGGCAACGGTGAAAGGCGCCGAGCAAGGCCAGCCGATCACGCGGGTCATCCGCCTCACCGCAGATGGACAAATGGCGGCGCAGTTGCGCGCAATCGACATCCCCGATATCGATGGCGTGCGCATTTACGCGGACCAACCGCAGCGCGACGACATTTTCGCGCAGAGCGGGGTCACCGGTGCGATCCAGCAATCGCTGGCGGTGGTGCCGCAAAAAGCCGGCACGATTGAGCTGCCGCCCATCGAAGTGCGGTGGTGGGACGTGGCGGCTGGTGTGGAACGCGTTGCCTCGCTCCCCGCGCGTACGCTTGACGTGGCGGCCTCGACAGCGGGCCCCGGCCCGGCGGCTGGCGGTTTTTCCGTTCCGCCTTCGCTCGTCGCGGCCAATGAGCGTACGCAGGGCGGTGAATCCGGCGAATCCGGCTGGCCGTACTGGCCGTCTTTGGCCATCACGTTTGCGGGATTGTGGTTGTTGACGGCGTCCGGATGGGGGCGTGATCGGTGGCGCCGGCGGCAATCAGACCAGGCTTCGAGCGGGCCAATCCCCGCCGGTTTCAAGCGTCGACTTTTTTCGCGACGCAACGCCATCAAGCGCGCCTGCGACGAGGCCGATCCGCGCGCGGCCACCCAAGCGCTGCTCGATTGGGCGGCCGTGATCTGGCGCGTGGATGCGCCTCGTAGTCTCGGCGCGATCGCTGCGCGACTGGACGGTGCGCCATCGTCCGAGGTCTCGAGACTGGAGGCGATGCGCTACGGCTCACAGAGCATCTGGCACGATCCAGACCGGCTTTGGCGCGCGGTCGCCCATATCAAACCGGTCCGAAGCGGGGCTGCACAGCAAGCCCGAGGCGGTCTGGAAACACTTTAGAACACGTCCCGGCGGGGGTTTCGTGCAGCCTTGCGCATAGGAAATGTGGCCGCGGGTGGAAGATTTCGTGACAGATCACCCTTGTGAGCGCTACAGTGTAACAACTACGAAGATGGACCTAGTTCTTCAGGCGAGAGCCGGACCGGGACACCAAACCAGAAAAACGCATCAGTGAGGACATGATGAAACAGATTCTTTGCGCAGCGGCCATGACCGCTATTCTGGCCGGTTGCGCCAGCTCGGGGACGACGTCATCCACTGCGTCGGTGAGCAAGACCGCTGCCGTCCAGAAAACCGAAGAGCAGCAGTTTCGCGAAGACGAAATCCGCTGCACGCGCGAAACGCGCACGGGCTCGCACCGCAAGACGCGCGTATGCCGTTCGGTCGAGCAGCGTCGTCGGGATCGTGAAGACGCTCAGCGCACGCTCGACGTGATACAGAACGGCGGCACCAACCCGAACGCCGGCACCTAGCGGGTCGTCGCGCCAAAGCGCTGACCCAGGAAAAAGTAGGCGGCGGTCTTGCCATCCTCGGCAAGGCCGTACGCCAGATACGCCGGGCCAACGGGCGTATCGGCCCCAAGGAATAAACTGCCCGCGAAGCGCAGGTCGCCAGCGCTCACGTCCTCACTGTCGTTCCACACGTTGCCCGCCTCCAATGACAACCCCGCGTAGACCGGCAAGGGCAGGCGGTCGCCGAACCGAATGTTCTGAAACCCGGAGAGGCTGAGCAGTGCAAGGTGCTGGCCGCGCAGTTCGCCTGTCCGAAACCCGGACAGGTTGAACAACCCACCCAGTTCAAACTCGTCTTCAACGCCGCCTTCGCTGGCGAAATTGGATGCGGTGCGAATACCGGCAAGCACGGTGGTTTGCCCGAAGGTTCTGGCTCCCAGCCACTCAAGACTGCCCCGGTTTCGATTACGGTCGGCCCCGAGGCCGGCGCGAATGCCCTCGAGCGATGCGGTGATGCGTTGTCCGCTTGTGGGAAAGGCCGTGTTGTTGATGCTGTCGTAGCGGTAAAGAAGCTGTACGCGCCCGCTGTTGACGTCAAACGAACCGAGCGCGGGGTCGCCAACAATCAGATTGGCCTTGCCGTCCACGTAGAACGCACCGAGGCGCAGTTCGGATCGATTATTAATAGCCAGGCCGAGGTCCAGACCAACGTCCTGCAACTCGACGCGATACTGTGCCAGGCGTTCACCGCCGGTATCGAAGAAATCCCCGTCGAACTCTTCGAAACGCAAACGCGGTGCGATGAAAAAGCGCGATGTCTTGCTGATGGGCTGATAAAACTCAGTCAGCAGCAAGGGATTGTTGCCGAATTGCAGATCGATACGCCATTCAGCTCCAAGAGGATTGACCTGCGTGCGCGTGTAGCGAACGCCGAGCGAATACTGGCTGGAGCGCTCAAAATCATCGACCAGCCGCAGACCGAAGTTCAGAAAATTTGGCCCCCAGCTTTTCTGCCGGGTGGTGATATCAATGTCAACGTCCTGGTCACCACTAATTGTGTAATCCACCGATTCAAAGACATTCAGCCCGTACAGCGCCGCAATGTCTGCCTCAAGCGCCTCGGGGTCATAAACATCACCGGCGCGCACGCTCAGAAGCGTGGACAGCGAATCGCGCGACAGTCTGGAATCGTCGTTCAGTGTGATTCGCCGCACGCGGGGTGCATCGGATTGTGACCGCATCCGGTGCGCGGTGCGCCAGTCGCGATAGGCCGACTCACCGACGGCGAGCGCGGCCAGATCGTCACGCTGCGCGCTGGCTGCCTCGAACCCGATCTCGATCGCGTCTGACAAGTTGGCAAAATCCGCGCTGCTGTATTTCCCAAGCGCCGGCACGATGGCTACGTCCGTGGCGTTGAGCGTGCCGAGCTGACGGGCGGCCTCCCTTCGAATAAGGATGGTGAGCGCCTGATTACTGAGTGCGAATGCTGAGTTCAGATCGTCGCGCGCCAGCAGGGGAAAGGAAATATCGACGGCGATCACGATATCGGCGCCCATCGCGCGGACCACATTGATCGGAAGATTGTTGCTGATGCCGCCGTCGATCAGCACACGGTCATCGATGGTCACGGGTGAAAAAACGCCGGGCGCCGCCATGCTCGCGCGCTGCGCTTTCGACAGGTCGCCGCGCCCGAGAATAATGGCGCCGCCGGTCACCGCGTCCGTGGCCACCGCGCGAAACGGTATCGGTAATCGATCGAAATCGTCGACGTGTCGAGCGCGCGTATTCAGACGTCGCAGCAGCAGCGTCAACTTTTGTCCCTGCACTACGCCCAGGGGCAGCTTCACCTGACCGCCGCGCAGGCCGAGTTCGAAATCGGCGAGAAAATCATAGTCATCCTGTTTGCGACGGAAGGAGAGCTGGTCGCGCGGTGGGTCGTCGCGGAAGGCGTCCTCCCAGTCCACGCTTTCAATGACGGCCTGCAGTTCCTCAGCACTCTGTCCGGCTGCGTAGAGCCCACCGACGATGGCGCCCATGCTGGTGCCTGCGATGCAATCGATCGGGACATTGAGTTCCTCGAGTACGCGCAGCACACCTACATGCGCGGCGCCCCGGGCACCGCCGCCGCTGAGCGCAAGTCCGATGGACGGGCGATCGTCGACGGTGTCGCAGGAACCCGCCTGGGCGGGGAACGTCGTTGCCGTCACGGCGGCGGCGATCAAGGCGACGAGAACGGAACCGCATCTGGCGGGGGAGCGATGGAATCGGAGCATCGGCCGCACTTTCAATGACTTCTGTGCCGTTCAGAATAAACCTGCCGCTAAATATGTGAAACCGGTCACGAGTGCGAGTGCGGACGCTGATTTAACTTTGCGCGACGCGGTGGTCAGTGTGTCTGAGTGCCCGCGACCCCTGAACTCGTCTGCACAAGAAGGCTCTTCATGGCATACCCATCGCGCGTCGTCCGGCGCGGGCTCCCACGCATCGCGGCGACGTTACTAACGTCGCTGATTTCCACCTCGACGCTGGCGGAGGGGTCGTTCCAGATCGGACTGAATCAGAGCCTGCTCGATTCGACCGGATCGCGCGACGCCAATTACGCGGTGGACGACGACTCGGCATCGCTGTTCGTGGACATCCTGACGGCGGGTGAGGTGATCAATATCTCCCTGTGCGGGACCACCGAGACCGACGATCTGAGCATCGAGGTTTTTGATCCGAACAACAGCCCGGTGTTCACGACCACGCTGACCGACAGCAATGTGAGCTGCAGCGATCCGATGACAGGGCCGCTTGCCACGCCCGTGCGCTATACGTCGACCCAGGCCGGAACGTACCGACTGGTACTGCAAAACCTCGACGGCGCGTCGTTCTTCAATTCGCTGTTCACGCGCTATGACGTGACTGTGACGCCCGACGCCGTTACCAACCCGGACCCGACGGAAGCCGGGGGTCGCCTGTGGTCATTCAGCTGGCCGTTCAACGCCGGGACGTTCACCGAGGTCGACGCAACCGATGCGGACTACTACGCCCTCGTGCCGGGCGGACGCCCGGGCAGCAACTACGTCTGGGTACTCGACCTCAACAATCTTGCCGGACTCGGTTACAGCATCGTGGCCAACGCGATTGGCGTCGACGCACCCAACAGTGGCTACTCAACACCCAGCGCCGGCAACAGCCAGCGTTATCAGTTCCCTGTTTACACCAACCCGCCGGCCATCGCGGACCCATTGCCCTCTTCGCCGCCGGCGATCAGTGATGTGCGATTCCGGGACGATGCCGGTGTCGACAACAGTATTTCGCCCGGCACCGCGGACATGATTCAGGACACCGGCGTCTTTGAATTCACAAGCGATGTGGATGGCACCGCGGCCATCTTCATCGATACCGACCGTGACGGCACATTCGGCGATGCCGGCGATGCGCTATTGCTGGCCAACATCAACGCCGGCCC
>JBCCMA010000043.1:0-22778 GCA_039026595.1 Pseudomonadota bacterium | reverse complement strand
GCGCCGGTTACGCGCGACGTGGAAGGCGGCGCTGGGCGACGACATTCTGGTTGCTCAGAAGCGTCTCGGCATGGGCGCGGAAGACTTTCCGTTTTTCACCACCGACCCGTATATCCCGAGCACGTATTTCGCGGTCGGTGGCACGCCGGCGGCGGACTTTCGCCGCGCAGGCGAAGGCGGGCCGCAGGTGCCCTCGCACCATTCGCCGTTGTTCAAGATCGAGCCGGAGGCGTCGGTGACCCTCGGTGTTCAGGCGACGGTTATAGCGCTGATGGATTTGCTGCAAGCGCCAGGCAACGCGGATTAGGCCACAGCGATTAGATCGAACCGGACGCCCCGATCCGATCGGTTCTGGCCGGCCTTGCGTCAGATGCCGCCTTTGACGGCGCTGTCGAATTCCTGACTCCATTCCACAGCGTCGATGTACGCACGCTGGCAGTCCTTGGCCCAGTCTTCGGGCAGTGCGTTAAGTGCGCCCTGTTCGTACGCCATGACATACCCGAGCACCTGTCCGAGTGGTCCTTGACCCTTGAGCAACGCGAGCGTGACGAGATCATCCACCGCCATGGTCTCCACCACGTCCTCCATGGTCATGTCCATCAGCGCGTCGAGAATAGAAAAAAGGCCGCAGGTGAAAAGAGCGTCCGGCGAGACACCGGCCACCCGGTCGGCGAGGTTCTCGCACATACGCGCACGGATCATACCCATGCGCAGCAGCTCGTTCGGTTTGCCCTGACCCAGCGTGGACATCAGGATCATCGTCGCCCATTGCTTGACGCCCCGTGTGCCGATGATCGTGAGCGCCTGGCGAATGGACTCGACCTGCGAACGGAAATTGAAATAGGCCGAGTTCACATAGCCGAGCAGCCGATAGGCCAATGATGCGTCCCGGGACAGGATGCTCTGCAGATCATCAAAACCGATGTCCGGCTTCTGAAGCGCCGACATGAGTTCCGTGGCAATGAGCTTATTGCCTTTGGGACGGACACCGGTGATCTGGTCGGGCTTGCAGAAAAAGTAACCCTGAAAATAATCGAACCCGAGGTCAAGGCAGCGTCGGAACTCCTCGTGGGTTTCGACCTTTTCGGCGAGCAGTTTGACATTGAACTGGCGCAGGCGGTTGACCTGAGCCTCAAGGTCCGCGGGGTCAATCGCCATCAGATCGAGCTTGACGATGTGCGCGATGTGCAGCATCGGTTCACATTCAGGTCGATCAATGAAGTCGTCGAGCGCGACCGTGTGACCGTCGGCGGCAAATTTCTCGAGCCCGGCAATCACCTCCGGTGTCGGTGGTACGTCCTCGAGTACCTCAAGGACGACGCGTTCGCCCACATAGGGGAGTGCTCGTTCACCGGTGATGTACGCTGTCGTCAGGTTGATGAACGCGCGAGCCGAGCCGACGAGTCGGTCAAGCCCAATATCGATCAGCGCATTGGACACAACTTCCTGCGTTGCGTCATCTCCGGATTCGATGGCGCAGACGCCCTCGGCCGTTCGGAACAGAATTTCGTAGGCGTAGACTTTCAGATCGCGGTCATAGATGGGCTGGCGGGCAACATGAACGGCGTCGACTGAATCGGGCTGCTGTTGAGGGGCGAGCATGGGGGCGGTCATCGGGACAGACTCTCCTGGGCGAGGCATAGCACGGTCACTTCGAAAATAGCGACCGCCCAAAGCGGCACTTGAGTGCTCTGGCGCAATCTGGACTTCACAGAATATTGGGTGCACTGTGCGTGGGCGGTGCTGCGCTGACCACGCCGGATCGCGGCCGCCATCGAAGTACAGAAAGAGGACACGGAATGCGTCGAAACTGCTTGAAAATGCTACTGATTTTTGCGGTTTTTGCTGAACAGGCATTCACGGCCGCCGCCAGTGAAACGGCGCCCAGGCCCATGACGGGCGAGCGGATGCAATCCATCATCAAGCGTGTGGACGCCGACGCCAACGCACAGGGAAACGTCGTGGAGTTCGATTTCGACGGGACACCGCTGGTGCTTGTCTATGACGCAGCGGCCGATCGGATGCGTCTGATGTCGCCGGTGGTCAAAGTGGATGAGCTCAAAGACGGCCAGCTCAAGCGCATGATGCAGGCCAATTTCGACAGTGCGCTCGACGCCCGCTACGCGATTGCGAATGAGGTCGTCTGGTCCGTGTTTATCCATCCGTTGTCGTCGCTTTCCGAAGAGCAGTTCATTACCGCCATCGGTCAGACCATCAACGTCGTGGCCACGTTCGGGACCAGCTATAACAGCGGTGTGTTTGTGTACGGTGGTGGTGACAGCTCTGAATTGGAACGCCGCGAAGTCATCGATCGTCTGCGCGAGTTTATCGGCACCTGAGCGCTGCCAATCGCAGTGTTGTTCGCTCACCCTCCCTTTTCTCACAGCAAGGATGGTCATCATGCCTTCGGACACCGGCGTTCGCGCACACCGTCTACCGCTCGCGGCTCTCGCTCTGCTTTTTACGCTTCTCTCGACGGCCATGCCCGTGCACGGTGGTGACCGTTTAACGGGCGCCGCGTTTGCAACGCGCTCCGAAGCCGTCGCGGTTAACGGTATGGCGGCGACCAGTCAGCCTCTGGCCACGCAGGTGGCGATCGATATTCTGCAAGCTGGCGGCAGTGCGGTGGATGCGGCGATCGCGGCGAATGCGGTGCTTGGGCTGGTTGAGCCAACGGGCAACGGGATCGGTGGCGATCTGTTCGCCATCGTTTACGACGCGGAGAGCGGAAAGTTACACGGACTGAATGCCAGTGGACGGTCGCCGCGCTCGCTGACCCTTGAGCGGCTGCGCGAAGAGGGACTCGACAAGATTCCGTCCCACGGGCCACTGCCGGTGAGCGTGCCCGGAACGGTCGACGGGTGGTTTGAGCTCCACGACCGTTTTGGCAAGTTGCCGATGACATCGGTTCTTGGACCTGCAATCAATTACGCCCGCGAAGGGTTCGGCGTTACCGAGGTGATCGCCTATTACTGGGGCCGAAGCGTACCGGTTCTCAAGGACTATCCCGGATTCCGCGACACCTTCATGCCAAACGGTCGCGCGCCCGTGAAGGGCGAGATCTTCAGGAATCCCCGACTCGGCGCCACACTTGAGAGCATCGCCGAGGGCGGCCGCGATGCCTTTTATCGAGGTGATATCGCACGTCGCATCGCCGCTTACATGAAAGAGCAGGGCGGTTATCTGACGTTCGGTGACCTTGCGAGTCATACGTCTGAATGGGTGACGCCGGTATCAACCGACTACCGAGGCTACACAGTGTGGGAACTGCCGCCGAACGGGCAGGGGATCGCCGCGCTTCAGATTCTCAATATTCTGGAGGGCTACGATATCGCGGCTATGGGCCACGACAGCGCGGACTATGTGCATGCTTTTGTCGAAGCCAAGAAACTGGCGTTCGAGGATCGTGCCCGTTTCTATGCGGATCCCGCGTTTGTGGATGTGCCTGTCGCTCGGCTGGTCAGCAAGGCGTATGCCAGCGAGCGCCGCCAGCTTATTGACGCGGCGCGTGCGGCCAAGACCTATCCCGCGGGCGATGCGGCCCTTGAAGAAGGCGATACGATTTACTTGACCGTCGCAGATGCGAGCGGAAACATGGTGTCGCTCATTCAGAGCAACTACCGGGGCATGGGGTCGGGAATGACGCCGGCTGATCTTGGATTTATTTTGCAGGACCGCGGCGAACTGTTCAGCCTCGACGAGGGACACGCCAATGTTTACGCACCGGGCAAACGGCCGTTCCACACTATTATCCCTGCGTTCATTACCCGCGACGGCAAACCCTGGGTCAGTTTTGGGCTAATGGGCGGCGGGATGCAGCCGCAGGGTCACGCTCAGATTGTCGTGAACATGATCGATTTCGGGATGAACCTTCAGGCCGCCGGCGATGCAGCACGGATTCGCCACGATGGTTCATCGCAGCCAACGGGCGAGGTGATGTCGGACGGTGGGACCGTCTATCTTGAGTCAGGCTTTTCAAACACCACGATCGAGTCGTTGTTGCAGCGCGGTCATCGCGTCAAACCCGGTCAGGGCGGCTTCGGCGGCTATCAGGCCATTATGAAAACCAATTACGGTACGTACCTTGGCGCCTCTGAATCGCGCAAGGACGGGCACGCCGCCGGCTATTGACGCCCTTGGGTTATCCGCTGGCTATTGGGCGGGTTCATCGCGCACGTCGATTTCGAATGCACGTTCTTGACCGTTGCGCGACCATTCCTCGCTCATCCTGGCGAGTTTGGCCCGCATAGCGTTTTCAGCGTCTTCTCGCCGCTTGATGGCCGCCGCGTTGGCCTCGGCAATCCGTCGTTCGGCCTCCGCATCAACGACCGGTTCCGGTGCGCGCGCACTGGCACTCTGAGCGCGTGGCGCGGCGACCGCCGGCTGCACATCACGTTCACGGTAAATGGCGGCCTCGATATCCTGCCTGGGCATATCGTTCGATTTTTCCAGCGCGACGTCCTCTTGCGTCGCGGTTCCGGATCCCGAACACGCGACGAGCACGGCGCACGCAAAAAGAAAGCTCAGCCGCTTCAGGATCTGCATCATCATAATCACCGGTTATACAGGTACTTGATTGATAAACCCCATAAGATTAGCGCGGCTTGCGCGGACCGTGTGGCGACCATGTCTCGCTTTCGATACTCTGCGACCGAGCCACGATGGGGGATTGTGATGAAAGTGACCGCGACACATCGCTACGACTGCAGCATCGAGGAGTTGTACGCATTATTTACTGACAAGAGCTACTACATCGAGAAATTCAACGCGTGCGGTGCACGCGACGTGAAGATCCTGGAGGCCGCCCAAACCGACGAGGGGTTTGTGGTCGAGAGCCAACGCGAGGTGCCCGCGGATGTGCCCGGTGTTCTCAAGAGCTTCCTCGGCGAGTGGAACACCATCAGTCAGGCGGAGGTGTGGGACGGCGACGCGGGCGACGAATACTACAACGACTTTGAGATCACCGCCGAGGGCGTGCCCGTCGACATGACGGGCACCATGAATCTCACCCCGGACGGGGACGGCTGCGTGAACGAAATCGAGATTGAAATCGGTTGCCTGATTCCGCTCGTCGGCAAAAAACTCGCCAAGTTTGTGGCGAGCGATACCGAGAAAACGCTGGCCGCCGAGTACGCCTTTACCAGAAAGAAAATCGGCTGACCGTTCAGGCGCGTCTGGGCTTTCGTTTGCGCCCCGTTCGCGCGGATTGGCCGAGAAGCGGTCGCAGATACTCGCCGGTGTGCGAGGTGGGGTGATCCGCCAGCGCTTCGGGTGCCCCTTCGGCGACGACGGTGCCACCACCGTCACCGCCCTCCGGCCCGATATCGATGATCCAGTCGGCCGTTTTGATGACGTCCAGATTGTGCTCAATGATCACGACGGTGTTCCCACGGTCGCGCAGCCGTTGCAGGACCGCGAGCAGTTGCGCGATATCATGGAAGTGTAGCCCCGTGGTCGGCTCATCGAGGATGTAGAGCGTGTTGCCCGTGGCGCGTTTGGACAGTTCCTTGGCAAGTTTGACCCGTTGGGCCTCGCCGCCAGACAGCGTCGTCGCGTTCTGCCCAAGCTGGACATACGTCAGCCCGACATCCATCAGTGTCTCCAGTTTGCGCGCGATCAGTGGAACGGGTTTGAAGAACTCGCTGGCATCCTCGACGGTCATGCTGAGCACTTCATGGATGTTCTTGCCTTTGTAGCGAATGGACAGTGTCTCCCGGTTGTAGCGCTGTCCCTGGCAGACGTCGCACGGCACGTAGACGTCGGGGAGAAAGTGCATCTCCACTCGAATGACGCCGTCACCGCGACAAGCCTCGCAGCGACCGCCTTTGACATTGAAGCTGAAACGCCCTGGTTTATAGCCACGCGCGCGCGCCTCCTGTGTCCCCGCATACAAATCGCGAATGTGCGTGAAGACCCCGGTGTAGGTCGCTGGATTCGAACGCGGTGTTCGACCAATCGGGCTTTGACTGATATCGATGACGCGGTCAACTTTGTCCACGCCCCTAATGCGCCTGAATGCGCGCGGCGCTTCGCTCGCGCCGTTCAGTTCGCGCGCCACGTATCGATAAAGGGTGTCATTGATCAACGTCGATTTACCCGAACCCGACACGCCCGTGACGCACGTCATCAGTCCCAGCGGGATCTTTGTCGATACATTTTTCAGATTATTGCCGGACGCGCCCTCAATGGTGATGTACTGCCCGCGCTTCGGTGTGCGTCGAGTTTCTGGCACGTCGATACGCCGGCGTCCGCTCAGGAACTGCCCGGTGAGTGAGGCGGGATTGCTGACCACCTGCTTCGGTGTGCCCTCGGCCACGACTTGCCCCCCGTGCACGCCCGCGCCCGGGCCAATGTCCACCACGTGGTCGGCACTGAGTATGGCCTCTTCATCGTGTTCGACGATCAGCACCGTGTTGCCGAGATCACGCAGGTGAAACAACGTGTCAAGGAGGCGTCGATTGTCGCGCTGATGGAGTCCGATTGATGGCTCATCGAGGATATACATGACGCCCACCAGGCCAGAACCGATCTGACTGGCAAGCCGGATGCGCTGCGCCTCGCCGCCGGAAAGCGTGTCAGCACTGCGATTCAAGGTCAGATATTCGAGACCCACATTGTTCAGGAAGCTCAAACGGTCGTCGATCTCCTTGACGATTTTTGTGGCGATCTCGCCACGCCACCCGGGCAGCGTGAGGTCACCAAAGAACGCGTGCGCGCGCGCCACAGACATGTCGGTAACGTTGGAGATGTTCAGATCGCTGACAAAGACGTTGCGCGCCGCCGCGTTCAAACGCGTACCCTCACACGCTGGGCAAGCCTGCGAACTCATGTACTTGGCGAGTTCCTCCCGTACGGCGCCGGACTCTGTCTCATGGTAGCGCCGCTCCATGTTCGGGATGATCCCCTCGAACTCATGGTGCCGCGTCACCTTGCGGCCGCGTCCATCTTCATACTCAAACGCGATGCGTTCATCGCCGCTGCCATAAAGCACGACGTCGCGGACCTTTTTGGTCAACTTTCCGAACGGCTTCTCAAGATCAAACTTGTAGTGGCGTGACAAGCCCTGGATGAGATGGAAGTAGTACGCATTACGTCGGTCCCAACCGCGAATGGCGCCGCCGGCAAGCGACAGATTCGGGTGGGCTGCGACGCGGTTGGCATCGAAATACTGGATCACGCCCAGACCATCGCAATCGTTGCACGCGCCGATGGGGCTGTTGAACGAGAACAAACGGGGTTCCAACTCGGTGAGAGCGTAGCCGCACTTGTTGCAGGCGAATTTGTCCGAGAACACCAGCTCCGCGGCGTCCGAATCGTCCATGTCGGCGATTTTGGCGACGCCATCGGCGAGCTTCAGCGCGGTTTCAAAAGACTCGGCGAGGCGTTGTCCAATGTCCGGCCGCACCTTGAAGCGATCGACCACCGCTTCGATCGTGTGCTTCTTGCGCAGGCTCAAGGTCGGTGGGTCGTCGAGTTCACAAATCTCGCCGTTTATCCGAGCGCGGACGAAACCCTGCGCGAGCAGTTCGGCGAGCAACTGCTCATGACGACCCTTGCGGTTATCCACCACCGGCGCGAGCAAAAGCAGACGACGACCTTCGCCCAGCCCCAGCACGTGGTCGACCATTTCGCTGACGGTCTGGGCTTCCAGATCGTCACCGTGCTCCGGGCAGCGAGGCGTGCCCGCGCGGGCAAACAACAGCCGCAGGTAGTCGTAGATTTCCGTGACCGTGCCAACGGTTGAGCGCGGGTTGTGGGAGGTGGACTTCTGCTCGATGGAGATGGCGGGTGAGAGCCCCTCGATGTGGTCGACGTCCGGCTTCTCCATCATCGACAGGAACTGACGCGCGTAGGCGGACAGGCTCTCCACGTACCGGCGTTGCCCTTCTGCGTAGACCGTGTCGAATGCGAGCGATGACTTACCCGAGCCGGACAATCCTGTAACGACGATAAGCTTGTCGCGTGGCAGGTCGAGGTCGATGTTCTTGAGGTTGTGGGTCTTCGCGCCCCGAATCTGGATGGTTTGCATAGCGAACGGTCGGTCGACGTAAACTTGCTAATATACGTGCCGCCGCAAGCGGCGCGCAAAGCGCCGGTCAGCGCTGGAGGGCCGCTTGGTGCCGCACGACCCGCGTGGGCGGAACCGTTCCCTGGACGTCGTTACAAACTGATAAATGACCGGCGCACCTATGCCTGACACCGAACGACCTTCCGCGCGATCTGTCTCGATGACACCCTCCGAGCGACGCGCGGTCGCCGGGCTCGCATCCGTTGCCAGCGTCCGGTTGCTGGGCCTGTTTATGCTGCTTCCGGTCCTGGCGCTCTACGCCAATCAGCTCAAAGGAGCGACGCCGTTTCTGGTGGGACTGTCGGTGGGCGCCTACGGCATCACCCAGGCTTTCTTGCAAATTCCATTTGGTGTGGCGTCCGACCGCTTCGGGCGCCGTCCGGTCCTGCTTGTCGGGCTCGCCATATTTGCCTTCGGAGGTGTGGTTGCCGCGACAGCGGACCACATTGGCTGGGTCATTATCGGTCGTGTGATGCAGGGCGCAGGCGCCGTATCCGCCGTGTTGAATGCACTCCTCGCTGATCTGACCCGCGACGAGGTGCGCACGCGCGCGCAGGCCATTTTCGGCGCCAGCATCGGCGTGAGCTTCATGCTCTCTTTGATGCTCGGACCGTTGTTGGCGGATTGGCTTGGTGTCAGCGGCGTCTTTTGGTGCACGGTGGTTCTGGCCACCGCAGCGTTCACCGGGGTGGCGATACTGGCGCCGCAGCAGACATCTACGCCCGTCCGCTCCGGTGCCGGTGGCTGGACGGCCGTGCTGGCCGATCAGCGGCTGCGTCCGCTCTTTGGTGGGATTTTTGTGCTGCACTTCCTGATCGCGGCCGCATTTGTCGTGCTGCCGTTCGTTCTAAGGGATCGAGTGGGTCTGGCGCCTGAGCGCCACGCCACGCTCTATCTCGTGACCATGCTCGTGGCTGTGATCATCGCAGTTGCACTGATCGGGCAGGTGGAGCGGCACCGCGCACCGCATCGATTCGTGGCGTTTGCGGTGGCCTGTCTCGTTCTGTCGCAGGTCCTGTTTGTTCTCGGTGGGCCGTCTCAGGTATTGGTCGCTGCCGGGCTCGTTCTGATGTTCACAGGCATCAACTTTCTTGAAGCGCGCCTGCCGGCGGAGGTGACGTTGACGGCGACAGCGGACCGCCGCGGTGCCGCGCTCGGCGTTTACGCAAGTGCGCAGTTTGTCGGGATTTTCGCGGGCGGTATGGTCGCAGGTGCATTGCTGGGCCAATTTGCGCCGGAGGCCGTTTTCGCGGCACTCGGCGGCATGACCGCGCTCTGGCTGGTCGTCCGCCTCGTGCAGCCGGCAGCGACCAGACAAGGACACTGATTAACGCGTCGCGGCCGGCATTTCCGGGCTGTTGCACTTTTTTTGCAGCTAGCCTGTGGTGGCGAAACGGGTAAACTACGCGGCCGTAAGATCAGGGTTTGCAGGAGCAGTCATGGCGCGAGGCATCAACAAGGTCATTCTGGTGGGTAACCTTGGGGCGGATCCGGAAACCCGGCATATGCCGAGCGGTGGTTCCGTTACCAATGTCAGTCTGGCGACAAGCGAGTCGTGGAAAGACAAGAACACCGGCGAGCGCAAGGAGCGCACGGAGTGGCACCGCGTGGCCTTCTTCAATCGCCTTGCTGAAATCGCCGGCGAGTACTTGAGAAAGGGTTCCCAGGTTTACGTTGAAGGGAAGATTCGCACTCGGAAGTGGCAGGATCAGCAGGGCAATGACCGCTACACCACGGAGATCATCGCCGACGAAATGCAGATGCTCGGCGGACGCGGCGGCGGCATGGACGGAGGCGGCCGGTCGGGTGATTTTGGCGGCAGTGCACCGAGCAGCGGGGGCGCCGCCCCTGCGCAGGATTTCGACGACGATATCCCGTTCTGAGGACCCCTTGCGTTTGTGGGCGTCGCGCCGGCTCCGAGCGGCGATGCTGCATCGCGGCATTCGATTGGCAATGCCCCTTTGGGCGCGGTAACGTACGCCCTCGAAAGTGTTCGCCACTGAGGACGATGAGCGCCAACCTGTCTGACAACGCAACCGGCCGTCACCTGCCAGTCTCCGATGCCATGCCCACTTGGCCGTGCCACCGCACAAGGCCGCATCACCGCTCAGCCGCGTGAGTATCCCCATGCCCGATTCCGCCACGACAGCGACCCGGTCGTTGTCCCTGGACAGTGCCGATAACGAGCGGCTCGCAAACCTGTGCGGGCTGCTGGATGAACACCTGCGCCAGGTCGAGCGCCACTTCGGTGTCGAAGTGGCCAATCGCGGCGAGCAGTTTCAGGTGACGGGGCGGCCACGCGCCGCTGACGCGGCGGTCGCTGCGCTTGAGCGGCTCTATGGTGTCACGGGCTTCGAGGTGCTCAATCCGCAGCGCGTACATCTGACGCTCAACGAGAGCGACCCCACGGACGCGCCGTATGCGGACGACGGCGACGATATCGTGATCAAGACTCGACACGGTCTTATCCGCGGACGTGGGCCGAGCCAGCAGCATTACCTCAAGCGCATCCGCAAGCACGACCTGTGTTTTGGCATCGGGCCTGCGGGTACCGGCAAGACGTTTCTGGCGGTGGCGAGTGCCGTGGATGCGCTCAGCCGCGATCTGGTCAGGCGGATTGTTCTGGTGCGCCCGGCGGTCGAAGCCGGCGAACGCCTGGGCTTTCTGCCGGGTGATCTCGCGCAGAAAGTCGATCCTTATCTGCGGCCCATTTACGACGCTCTGTACGACATGCTGGGCTTCGACCAGGTGGGTCGCTACATCGAACGGCATGTCATTGAAGTGGCTCCGCTCGCGTACATGCGGGGTCGCACCCTGAATGATGCGTTTGTCATCCTGGACGAAGCCCAGAACACCACCACGGAACAAATGAAGATGTTCCTGACCCGTATCGGGTTCGGGTCGCGCGCGGTGGTCACCGGCGATATGACCCAAACGGATTTGCCACGCTCCCAGGCGTCGGGCCTGCGCCACGCGCGTCGTGTGTTGAAGTCGGTCGACGGCGTGTCCTTTACCGATTTCACGGCTCGCGACGTGGTTCGTCACCCCCTTGTGAAACGCATCGTGCGCGCGTACGAGCGAGAGGAAGCGCGTCGTGGTGATGCGGATAAGCGCGATGGGTGATCGCGACGTGGTTCAGATCGATGTGCTGCGCCTCGCACCCGCGCCAGCGGCCCCGGATGACGCTCGGATCGAGCAGGTAACCCGAGACACTCTGGGCGCGATGGAGGCTCATGGTGCGCTCGCCGTGTCGTTTGTGACCCCAACCCACATGGCGGATCTCAACGGCCAGTTCAGGAACAGGCCGCAGCCGACCAACGTGCTGTCATTCATGGGTGACGCGCGTGATGAGCACGGACGGCCGTTGCTCGGCGATGTGGTCGTCTGTCCCGATGTGGTGGAGCAAGAGGCCGTTGAACAGGGCAAAGCCGCTGCTGACCACTACGTGCATATGCTTGTGCACGGCCTGCTACACCTGCTCGGCTTTGACCACGAAAACGAGCTTGATGCGGAAAAGATGGAAGCCAGGGAACGCGACATTCTTGGCAGGCTCGGAATCGCCGATCCCTATCGGCCGAACAACAACAGAACAACTAGTGATTACAGGACAGCCACTGATGTCTGACGACAAACCTCCCAGTAGCGCCGGTCCCGAGCGCCCCGGCTTCTGGCAGCGACTGCGCCAGGCGTTTGCAACGGGGCCTCGGGATCGATCCGAGTTTCTACAGATCATTCGCGAGGGTCGGGACCGACAGCTCTTCGACCGCGATGCGCACGGCATGCTTGAGGGTGTGCTCGACGTCTCCGAGAAGCAGGTGCGCGATGTCATGGTGCCCAGACCGCATATGGTCGTAGTGGAGCGCGATGCGGACATGGAAGAGCTGCTGCGGATCATCGTGGCGTCCGGCCACTCGCGGTTCCCGGTCATCGGAGACGATCGCGACGAAGTGGTCGGCATTCTTCTGGCCAAGGATCTGCTGCGCAGTTTCGTCGACGACCCGACAGTGCAGTTCCAGCTCAAGGACCATCTGCGTGCCCCGGTGTTCGTGCCGGAAAGCAAACGCCTGAACATTCTCCTCAAGGAATTCCGCGCCAGCCATAACCATATGGCGGTCGTAGTGGATGAATACGGGGGCGTCTGCGGCTTGGCCACGATTGAAGACGTGATCGAACAGATCGTTGGTGAGATCGACGATGAGCACGACATTGAAGACGAGGCGACGATCACACGGGAGTCCGACAACGTATTTACCGTGCGCGCCGTCACCCGGATCGACGAATTTAACGCGCATTTTGGTGGCGGATTTGATGACGAAAATTACGACACGGTGGGCGGTTTGATCATGCACGAGCTGGGCCGGCTGCCGCGCCGCGGCGAAAGCCTGACTATCCGCGGCCTCGACTTTCGCATCACCCGTTGCGACCGCCGGCGTATCGAGGCGGTGCAGGTAAGCGTTCCAGACGCTCAACCGGCCGCACGCGAAACCACCGGTTGATGAGTATGGTGATCGACGCCGGGCCTGCCAGAGTGGCCCGGTCGAGCTGGCGCGGGGATCTGATTTCCCTGGTCTCGGGATTGCCGATTGTGCTCGGGTTTGCGCCCTACGGCTGGTACGGCGTGCCGATCGTTTCCATTGCCATTTTTCTGACCTGCCTGCACGGCGTTTCAGCGCGACGTGCTGCCGCGCGCGGCTTCCTGTTCGGAATTGGCTCATTCATAGCAGGTATGTACTGGGTGCACATCAGCATTCATCAGTTTGGCGGAGCGCCGCTCGCGGTGGCGCTGATGTTGATGGTTCTGCTGGTGTTGTACATGGCTCTGTACCCGGCGGTCTTTGCGCTCGTCGTCAGTGTTTTTTCAACATCCAATCACCTTGTGCGCTACGTACTGGTCGCGCCCGCCGCGTGGGTACTCCTCGAGTGGGCACGCGGCTGGCTGTTCACTGGGTTCGGATGGCTTGCGGTGGGGTACAGCCAGACCGACAGCCCGTTGCAGCACGTTATGCCTGTGCTTGGCGTTTACGGCGCGTCGTATGGGGCTTTGATTTTGTCGGGTGGGTTGGCCGTCTGGTTTGTACAGAGACGACCGTGCACAGCCAGCGCGCTGGCCGGCCTGTTGTTTGTGTTGACGGCCGCGCTGTTCGGGCGTGCAGACTGGACGCAAAGCACGGGGCGCGAAATCGATGTGGCCATGGTGCAGGGCGCCGTGCCCCAGGACATCAAATGGTCGCCTGGCCAGTTACAACCGACTGTAGATCTTTATGTCCGATTGTCCGATGAGCACCTCGACGCCGATCTGGTCATTTGGCCCGAAGCCGCGATCCCAACGTCGAGGCGCAATCTCGACCCACTATTCGCCGGGTTGCGACAGCGCGGCAAGCGCCGCGGAGCCGAGTTTCTGATCGGGACCGTCGATATCGACGAGGCGACGGGACAACCAATCAACACCGCGGTGGTGTTGGGCAAACAACCTGAGGACGAGATGCGTTATGTGAAGCGGCATCTTGTCCCTTACGGTGAGTTTTTCCCCGCGCCCGATTTTGTGTTGGGCTGGATTCGACAGTTGAATCTGCCGTTCCGGGATTTTGTTCGTGGAGACGCCCATCAGCCTCCCCTCAGGGCGGCCGGCATTCCGATCGCCATGTCCATCTGCTACGAAGACGTGTTCGGCGCTGAGTTGCGCGCTATGACGCCGATTACGGAGATCATGGCCAATGTGAGCAACGACGCCTGGTTCGGTATGTCGATTGCGCCCCACCAGCATTTGCAAATTGCCCGGACCCGCGCGTTGGAGGCCGGCCGCATGATTATGCGATCAACCAACAACGGCATAACCGCCATCATCGACGAGCGGGGGCGGGTCATTTCACGGTCGGCGCAGTTCACGCCTGAAGTACTGCGTGGCGTGGTCCGTGGTCGCTCGGGCGTCACCCCCTTTGTCCGTTTCGGTAACGGTCCGGTGGTCATTCTGGCGGTGGCCTTGCTGCTGGGGGCGCTGTTGCGCGGCCGTCGGCGATCGGCGTAGCCGCGCGGGCAGTGTTGCTCGCGCGTCGCGTCCGGTATTCTGCCGCCGGCAGACCCGCGCTAGCGCGCACAACGGCCGGTTGGGAAGACCATTTCGATGAACGAAGAATCTGACGTCTCCGTATTCGACCCTGAACGAATCGAAACGCGGGTCCAGACACTGTGGTCCGAGCGCGATTGCTTTCGGGTGACCGAAGATCCGGAGCGCGAGAAATTTTATTGCCTTTGCATGTTCCCGTACCCCAGCGGGAAGATGCACATGGGCCACGCGCGGAATTACACGCTCGGCGATGTTGTCGCGCGCTACAAGCGCATGCGCGGCTTTAACGTACTGCAACCGATGGGTTGGGATGCGTTCGGTATGCCCGCTGAGAACGCGGCCATCAAGAACAACGTGCCGCCCGCCCAGTGGACCTACTCAAATATCGATCATATGCGCACCCAGTTGCAGCGGTTCGGGTTTGCGTACGACTGGTCGAGGGAAGTCACGACGTGTCGGCCGGAGTACTACCGTTGGGAGCAGTGGCTGTTTACGCGCTTGTACGAAAAGGGGCTCGCGTATCAGAAGGTGGCGGCGGTCAACTGGTGCCCGGTTGACCAGACGGTCCTCGCGAACGAACAGGTTGAAGACGGCCGATGCTGGCGCTGCGACACCGTGGTGGAGCGCAAGGAGTTGCGTCAGTGGTTTTTGCGCATTACCGACTATGCGGATGAGTTGCTCGCTGAGCTCGACAACCTGACAGAGTGGCCCGAGGCCGTGCGCACGATGCAGCGCAACTGGATCGGACGCTCCGAGGGGCTGGAGCTCGAGTTTGCCGTGGACGGGCATGACCCCCTTCACGTGTACACCACACGACCCGACACCCTGATGGGGGTGACTTATCTCGCGGTGGCGGCGCAACACCCGTTGGCCGCGGCTGCTGCGAAGGATCAGCCGGACCTTGCGGCATTTGTAGATGAGTGCTCGCGGGTACAGGCTGCCGAAGCGGCCCAGGAAACGCTTGAAAAACGCGGCCAGCCGCTGGGTATCGAGGCGACCCATCCCATATCGGGCGAGAAGATCCCCGTGCTGGTCGCTAATTTCGTCTTGATGGAATACGGCACTGGCGCAGTCATGGCCGTCCCTGCGCATGACCAGCGGGATTTTGAATTTGCCACGCGCTACGGACTTGAAATTCGGCCGGTTATTGAACCGCTCGATGGCGGCGATATCGATCTGTCGGACGGCGCGTGGGTAGAACGCGGACGACTGGTGAACTCGGGTGAGTTTGATGGTCTTGATTTCGACGGTGCCTTCGAAGCAATCGCGCGGCGCTTCGAGGAAAACGGACGGGGTCGCCGTCGCGTGAATTATCGGCTCCGCGACTGGGGCGTATCCCGGCAGCGTTACTGGGGCGCGCCGATCCCCATGATCAACTGCGCACGCTGCGGAACGGTGCCGGTGCCGGACGCCGACCTGCCCGTGGTGTTGCCCGAGGACGTTGCGTTTGAGGGAGTGGGGTCGCCGATCAAGACCGACCCGACATGGCGCCAGACCACGTGCCCCAGATGCGGTGAGCCGGCCGAGCGGGAAACCGATACGTTCGACACCTTCATGGAGTCGTCCTGGTATTTTGCGCGCTACGCGTGCCCGGATAACGATTCGGCCATGCTCGACGCCCGCAGCGATTACTGGATGAACGTGGATCAGTACATCGGGGGCGTGGAGCACGCGATCCTGCACCTGCTCTACGCGCGTTTTTTCCAGAAGCTCATGCGCGATGTTGGTCTGACGAAAACCGCCGAGCCGTTTGCGCGCCTTATGACGCAGGGCATGGTGCTCAAGGACGGAGTCAAGATGTCCAAAAACAAGGGCAATGTCGTCGATCCGCAGCCGATGATCGAGCGGTACGGCGCGGACACAGTGCGACTGTTCATGATGTCGGACGCGCCGCCGGATCAATCCTTCGAGTGGTCCGACGCGGGCGTTGAAGGCGCGCACCGGTTTGTGCGCAAGCTGTGGCGTGCGGCATGCCGTATGACCACGCTGAAGACGGCCGACGTGGCGTCAAATGCCGGTGATCGTGCGGCGTTGCACCGGTTGTTACACAAGACGATCGACAAGGTCACCGACGACATCGATCGACGCATGACATTCAACACAGCGATAGCGGCGCTGCGAGAGCTGTCCAATGCGGCGTTCAGGCGGCTGGATGCGCTCGGTGCTGCGGCCGCCGCGGATGACGTGGTCCAGCTTCGGGAGACCTTCGACGTGCTGGTCCGTCTGTTTCAGCCGTTTATTCCGCACACCTCTCAGGCGCTGTATGAGATTCTTGGTCATGACGGGCTGGTCATGGATGCGCCGTGGCCGCTGGCGGACGCCGGTGCCATGGTGGAGGAAGAGCGAGAGCTGGTTGTGCAGGTCAACGGCAAGCTGCGCGCGCGGCTGACGGTCGCAGCCGATGCCGACAAGGCGGCGCTTGAAACGGCGGCGCTCGGGGATGCCAACGTGCAGAAATTTATCGGCGAGAAGGCGGTGCGCAAGGTCATTGTGGTGCCCGGCAAACTCGTCAACATCGTCGTTTGACGGTCGTGCGTCGGCGGCACTTCATGCAAGTCGCCGGTGGCACGCTGACGCTTGCCGCCATAAGCGGTTGTGGCTTTTCTCTGCGCGCCGCGTCGTCGCTTCCGGCGTCGCTCAAGGTTATGCATATTGTGGCTGAGCCCCGCAGCCGCGCTCTGGTGCG
The DNA here is from genome assembly GCA_039026595.1 of Pseudomonadota bacterium. Classification (GTDB taxonomy): domain Bacteria; phylum Pseudomonadota; class Gammaproteobacteria; order Steroidobacterales; family JBCCMA01; genus JBCCMA01. The sequence goes on along the minus strand of JBCCMA010000043.1, from coordinate 5,960 downwards.
CGAGTTTGAACGACAACTGGACATCGCCGGGGGACGCCGCAGCGCATCGTCAGGTGATGCGACCGCTACATTGCGCATCCTGGAAGACGATAGCGGCGAACGCGTTTTGTCGCTTGCCACAACCGGTGGACCCGAAGAGCTGGAGGCCTATCACATCGTTCGGTTTGAGCTGTGGCGTGATGACGACCGTATCTATGGACCCGACTCGCTGACGTTGCGGCGCGATTACACATTCGACAAGAACGACGTGCTGGGAAAGCGCCGTGAGTTTGAAACGCTCCAAACGTCACTGCGTCAGAACATTGTGACCCGCATGTTGCGCCGTTTGTCACTTGCACCCGAGACGCAGTAGCGGTGGAAAGGGCGGGTGATCACTGGGTCGCGCTCACCGGATTGTCCGACCGGTATACCATCGAACTTAAGCGCGTGGCCGATGACGCGGACATTCCAGGTAGCTACTGGGGGGCGCCGGAGGCCGGTCTGATCGGTCGTTGTGTTTACGCCCGCAGTGACACGCCGCTGCATTCGGTGTTGCATGAAGCGTCGCATCTGGTCTGCATGTCACCCGGGCGCCGCGAGCGGCTCCATACCGATGCGGGCGGCGCTGAAATTGAGGAATGCGCGGTGTGCTTTCTTCAGATCACCCTGGCGACGGAGTTGATTTCGTGCACGGTTCGGGAGGCGTGCTGCGATATGGACGAGTGGGGATACAGTTTTCGACTGGGAAGCGCGTTGGCCTGGTTTGCCGAGGACGCGGCGGATGCCAGAGCGTGGCTTGTCGAGCACGGACTACTGACCGCGACGGGACAGTCTCGCCCTGGCCTCAGGGGAGAGGGCGTCACCGCGGTCAATCGAGTCACCGCATGACGCCGCACGGGCCCGCCGCAGGGCCGGACGATCCCGCTGCCGCGCGGCGCCTGGCGCGGCTCCAGCGTGTAGCGTATTGGCTTGACGACGCGATTGAGGTGCCCGTCATCGGACGCCGCATAGGGCTCGATGCCGTTCTGGGGCTCGTGCCGTTTGCCGGCGACGCCATCGGCGGCGCGCTATCCACCTGGATTGTCTATAACGGCTATCGGCTCGGGGCGTCGTGGCCCACCTTGCTGCGGATGCTCGGCAACGTTGTGATTGAGGTGCTGGTTGGCGCCATCCCGTTCGTCGGCGATCTTTTTGATATGGGATTCAAGGCGAATCAGCGCAATGTTCAGCTTCTTCTAGAATACGGCCGTGACGCGGGCGCGGTCGAGCGGCGGTCGGGTTGGCTGGCGTTTGGTGTCCTCGCGGGATTGAGCCTTGTTATTTTGGCCATCGTCCTGTCGGTTGGAGCGATATTGTGGTGGCTCTTCGCACGCCTTGGCGCCAGCGGTATCATCTGAGCGTGCCATACCGATTCACGACATGAAGCTGAGCGCGTCGCGGCTCGCGGATCATTTGTCCGGGTCGCTCGCGGACCTGTACCTGATCGCCGGTGATGAACCGCTTCTCGTCGACGAGGCGGCGGATCAAATCCGGCGGCGTGCGCGCGATGATGGCTTCGATGAACGAGAACGCCACGTCGCGGCCGCCGGTTTCGATTGGGACGGGCTTCTGGCGAGCGGTGCGAATATGTCGCTCTTTGCGAGCCGTCGCCTGATTGAGCTGCGCCTGCCAACGGGCAAGCCCGGACAAAAAGGCGGGCGACTGCTCGCAGAACTGGCGGCCAATAAGCCCGACGACACCTGCATCATGATTTTCACGCCCAAACTTGGCCGCGATCAGATGACGGCGAAGTGGGTCAAGGCTGTGGAGAAGCACGGTGTGCTCGTTCAGGTTTGGCCGGTCTCCGCGTCCGAGCTACCGCGCTGGATTGATGACCGAATGCGGCGGCGCGGCCTCAACCCGGTGGGCGATGCGGTTGCGATCCTCGCAGACCGGGTGCAGGGCAACCTTCTGGCGGCCGAGCAGGAGATCGAGAAACTCCGTCTGGCGTTGGGCGAAGCCGACATCGATGCCGAGGCCGTCGCGCGGTCTGTGGCCGACAGTGCGCGCTTCGATGTGTTCGCGCTCGCGGACAGTGCGTTGCTGGGCGATGCGAGTCGGGCGCTGCGCATCCTCGATGGATTGCGTAGCGAAGGGGTTGAAGGCACGCTGATTGTCTGGGCGCTGGCGCGGGAGGCGCGAACGCTCGCCGCGATTCTGACGGCCGTCGACAACGGCACGTCGCTCGAGCGAGCCATGGCCGCTCAGCGCGTCTGGAGTAACCGGACGACGATGACGGCACGCGCTGTTCGCCGGGTGCGTTCCAAAACCCGCGCCGGTGAGGTGCTGGCACTTGCGGCTCAGTGTGACGCTGCGGTGAAAGGACAACTCTACGGCGTGGACCCGTGGGAGCGGCTCACGGCGCTGGTTGTGGCGCTATGCCACCCCGAACGCCCCTGGCCCGATGTGGCCTGACGATCTGGAGAGCGAGACATCAACCCGATTGGCGTTTTTGGCGGCACGTTTGACCCGATTCATTATGGGCATTTGCGCACCGCCTATGAGCTTCTGCAGAAACTGCGGCTCGCCGAAGTCCGGTTTTTGCCGTGCGGTCTTCCGCCGCATCGCGGGCAGCCCATCGCAGACGGCGCGCAGCGGCTTGCGATGGTGCAAATGGCCACCGCCGGGCAGCCGGGCTTTATTGTGGATGACCGCGAACTGCGGCGCGACGGTCCGTCCTACTCGGTCGATACGCTGCTGGATCTCCGGGCGGAGTACCCGTCGCGATCGCTGTGCCTGATCGTGGGTATGGATGCGTTCCTCGGATTGCCAAAGTGGTACCAGTGGCGACAGGTCCTCGAACTGGCCCACGTGGTCGTCGCGCACCGGCCCGGATGGGTCGCCCCTGACGAGGGTCCTCTGGGCGAACTTCTCGGTGATCGGCAAACGGGCACCGTCAGCGACCTGCATGATGCGCGGGCGGGTAATATTTTTATACACGCGGTAACACAGCTTGAGATTTCGTCCACCGCTCTGCGCGGGCTGATTCGCTCGGGTGGAGACCCGCGCTTCCTGATGCCTGACGGCGTGCGCGATGTGATCGAGAAATCAGGCTGCTACCTTGAACCCCCCGTTTCCCGGGACGCAACGGATGAGTGAAACAATCGATATAAAGACGCTGGCGCTGGACGCCCTAGACGATCTCAAGGCCATTGACGTGCGCGTGCTGGAGGTGGCCGAGCAGACCACCATCACCGACTACATGATCGTGGCGTCTGGCCGTTCGGATCGTCACGTGCGCTCGCTTGCCGAAAATGTCGTCATGGAAGCCAAGCGCAGTGGTCTGCAACCCCTCGGCGTGGAGGGGGAAAAAGAGGGCGAGTGGGTTCTGGTGGATCTGGGTGATGTGATTGTTCATGTTCAGACGCCCCGAACCCGGGACTTCTATAACCTCGAAAAGCTCTGGGGCCTTGAGTCCGCGCCGTCCGATTCGGGTCAGGCACAGCACACGGACTGACCGCTGGATATTCGTCTACTCGCCGTCGGCACCCGCCTGCCAGACTGGGTCGTGGCGGGTTATCAACAGTACGCCTCCCGGCTGAAGCACGACGTCCGCATGAGCTTGGTGGAAGTACCGGTCACACCGCGACGCGGCGGCGACGTAGCGGCCTGGCGACGCGCCGAAGGCGACCGGATGTTGAAGGGCATCCAATCCGGCGATTGGGTTGTCGCATTGGATGTGACGGGTAGCGAGCACAGCACGGAGGCGCTCGCGAAGCGCGTTGACAGTTGGGTGCAGCGGGGTCAGAGGGTGGTGCTGACGATCGGTGGCCCGGATGGGCTTGATTCGCGGGTTGTCGAGCGCGCCAACGAACACTGGTCGCTGTCCAGGTTAACGTTGCCGCACGCACTGGTGCGAGTGGTTGCGGCGGAGGCGCTTTACCGCGCCGTGTCATTTCGGGCGGGGCATCCCTACCATCGGGGCTGATGAGGTCACATCAGATGCGCCGTGTCCGACGCTGCCCTCCAGCGGCCAGTGCACAATGAAACGGGTGCCGCGTCCGCTCGTCGGATCAGACCGCACCTCAATGCGTCCACCGATGTGATTGAGCGTCTTGCGCAGGAACGTCAATCCAATACCGCTGCCCTCTACCTCGTCGCGCGGTTGCAGGGTCTGGAACATCTCGAAAATGCGCTCTTGGAAGTCCACGGGGATCCCGGGGCCGTCATCAATAACCTGAATCACGATAACCTGCTGCTCGATGCGCGCGTGGACGTCGATCGATCCGGTTTGCCGATCGTGGTGCTTGATCGCGTTGTCGACCAGGTTCCGAATGAGTTGCTCGAACAGCGTCACCTTTATCGAGACGGTGTCGTTCGGCGCGTCTACCGAGATTTCAAAACCGGGTCGCCGGAGCAGTTCGACGGTGCTGCGAATCAGTTCGCGTAAGCGAACGTCACTCGTCGGGACATGTTCCCGACCCAGTCGTGAAAACTCCAGCAATGCGTCGAGCAGGCTATGCAGGCGTTTGATTCTCGAGCGCATCAGTGACAGGTGACGCGCCGACGCCTCAGGCAGATCGTCCCCGAGGTCCTCCTGAACGAAGGCTGCGAGGGAATCGACGCCATGTAACGGGGCACGCAGATCGTGCGACGCGACGTACGCAAAATCATCGAGCTCCCGATTCACCGCTTCGAGTTGTTCGGTGCGCTGCGCCAAACGAGCTTCCGAATGCGCTTTTTCGCGCGCCGTGTCACGAAACACGGTCAACGCGCGGGCAAGGTCGGAGATCTCATCGTTTCCCTCATGCACGATGGGCTCGTCCAGTGCGCCGTCAGCGAGTCGTAACGTCGTTGTGCGCAAATTGCGCAAGCGCACCACTACGGCGTGGAAGACATACCGGCGCATAATGACGAGCCCGATAAGCGTCGCTACAAGAAAGAGGATCAACAGGCCCACTGCGTATTGGTCCAGACGCTTGCCGGCGCTGGTCAGCGCCCTATTGGCGAGCCCCTCGTTCTTTATCGCAGCTTGATCGAGCAATGCACTGAAATCGACAACCGCCGTTGCCAGCGCGGCGTGGGTCTGCACCATCACCCCTTGTCGGGCAAGCCGCTCCGCCTGCTGGTCAAAATAGGTGGGACTTTGGCGACCACGCGTGAAAAGCAAATCAGCCGCGTCGAACAACGCGCGTCGCTGTTCAAAATCCGGCAGACGAGACAGACGCTTGACAACCCGACGAAGGCTGGCTGCAAAGCGGTTACCATCAGATGCGATCAGACCCACGGTCTGGCGGTCAGCGGCTAACGAAATGGCCGTCTCAATCGACGCCCACTCGAAATCCATCTCCGCAAGCTCCCGGCGCGTACTCTCATCGAGCCGTGTAATCGATAGCGCGTGCGAGGCCTCAAAAGCACTGTTGGCGGCATCCGCCATCGTGCTTTGTTGTTGGCGAAGTTCGGTATTGAGCGCCTGATAGGCGCGAAGGGCAGACAGTGCCCGGTCGACCGTGGACAGCAGCGTCGCCTGCTGCTGTTCGACGCGATCGAGCGCGAGCCCTGCGACGGCGTTGTCGCGCAGGCGCGCCATCGTGTCGCGCATAACGGTGAACTCGGCATCGACGCTTGCGGTTACTCCGAGCGAACGCGGGAACGTCTGGCGCGACGACGGGGTCAGCATTCGCTCAAGATTGCCGGCGCTGTTGCGCAGGCTCCTTAAGTCCGCAGCGACGGTCACAGCCGAGTCGTTTGCATATTTGATGGGTATGCGCAGCTGTTCTACGGCTTGGCGCGAAAGCAGGGCGGCCATGGCCAACAGTGCGAGACAAAGGCCCAATGCCAGCGCCAGTGGTCGCGCGACGCTGCCGTGGCCACTGACCACTGCGCGACGTTCAGTCACATCCTGCACGGTCTTTCGCTCCGATGGCTTGCGTTCCAATGGGACAAAAGCGATTGCGCGTGTCGGCTATATCTTGAGTCGCCCGACACACAACGCGGTCAAG
>JBCCMA010000042.1:0-23092 GCA_039026595.1 Pseudomonadota bacterium | reverse complement strand
CAGCGATGCGTCGGTCCAGAGACTGAAGGGGGCCGGTCGTCCAATCACCCCGTTGGCTGACCGCATGGCGGTGCTCGCGGGGCTGGCCGCGGTGGACTGGGTCGTGTCTTTTGAGGACGACACGCCCGCCAATCTGATCGAAACGGTCGGGCCCGATGTGCTCGTAAAGGGCGGTGACTACCGGCCTGAGGAAATTGTCGGCGGTGACAGCGTGCGTGCGCGCGGCGGTCGCGTGGCCGTGTTGCCGTTTCGCGAAGGGCGCTCAACCAGTGCCATCGTGGCGGCCATACGCGCTGTGCCGGACGACTGATGCGCGCGCTGTATGTTCTGCTGTCCTATCTCCTGACGCCCGTCGTTCTGGGTTTTCTTCTGTGGCGCGGTCTGCATAACCGCGCGTACTGGCAGCACCTGCCCGAGCGCTTTGGTTTTGGCGCCGCTCTGGCGGGCGAACGCTGCATCTGGGTTCACGCGGTGTCGGTTGGGGAAGTTCAGGCGGCATCGGCGTTGGTTCGGCGACTGCGGCAGGATTTCCCACACCTTCCGCTGACGCTGACCACGATGACGCCCACCGGCGCCGCGCGCGCTCGCGATCTATTCGGTGACGACGTCAGGCATCGCTACGCGCCCTACGACTTGCCGGGGGCCGTTGTCCGGTTTTTCGATCGAGTGCGGCCGTGTATGGCCATCATCATCGAGACCGAACTCTGGCCAAATCTGTATCACGAGTGCGGGCGGCGCGACGTGCCGCTCATCCTGGCGAGCGCCCGCATTTCGCCGCGTTCGGTGAACAAGTACCGCAGATTCGTGGGATTGTTTCGCGAAGCGTTATCGCACGGCATTGTAATTGGCGCCCAGAGCGACGCCGACGCGGAGCGGTTTCGAGCGCTGGGGGCCAACAGCACGCGCACGTTTACGACGGGCAACATCAAGTTTGATATTCGTCTTCCCGAAGCCGTAGCCGCACGCGGCCGCGAACTGCGCGACGAACACGCGCCTGACCGACCCGTCTGGATTGCCGCCAGTACCCATGACAACGAAGAAGAACAGGTGCTGGGTGCGTTTGAGCGTATTCGATCTCGCTTGCCCGATGCGCTGTTGATTCTGGTGCCCCGGCACCCGGAGCGTTTCCGGCTGGTGGCGCACCTTCTGGAGCAGCGCAAGCTGAACTTTGTGACGCGCACCAGCGGTCATGTTTGTCGTCCGGATACGAAGGTCTGGCTGATCGACACACTCGGCGAACTTCAGTCCATCTATGGCGCTGCCGACGTTGCGTTCGTTGGCGGCTCTCTGGTGCCGGTGGGTGGTCACAATCTGCTCGAGCCCGCGGCACTCGGTGTCCCCGCGGTTACGGGCCAGCATCTTTTCAACTCGGAAGATATTGCCGATCGACTGGCGGATCAGGGCGCCGTCCGGATCGTGGCCAGCGCCGACCAGTTAGCGGACGAGGTACTCGCTTTGTTGTCGGACCCCGACAGACGGACTGCGATTGCGCGCGTCGCGCAGGGCATCATCGATCAGAATCGAGGCGCCGTAGATCGGCTACTGAAGCTGATCGAACCGTTGTTGAGTGCCCGAGTCAGTGGGTCAGCCAGCGGTTGATGTCTTTCAGGTCGGCGAGGGTCAGCGTGCCCGCAGCCTGCTTCAGTCGGACCACGTTCAGCAGATAGTCGTAGCGCGCGCTTCGATAATTTGTCTGGGCGCGCAGCAGGTCGCGCCGGGCGTTCAGCACGTCGACGCTGGTCCGGGTGCCGACATCGAAACCGGCTTCGGTGGCAGACAGGGCCGTCTCACTGGATGTGACCGCCTGCGCGAGCGCATTGACCCGTGCGATTTCGGCCTCAACCCCGAGGAAAGCGTCGCGCGTCTGGCGTTCGGTCTCGCGCGATACGCGCTCCAGACGTTGCTTGGCAGCGCGCTGTTGATGGACCGCCTGTCGGGTGCGTGAGCGTACGGCGCCCCCGCTGTAAATCGGGACATTGAACTGCAGCGCGATCGTGTCCGTATCGAAATCCGAAGTCTGTACGCCACCAAACACGCGTCCGTCCTCCAGCACGTCAAAGCGCGACCCGTCGCTGTCGAAGTGATCGCGAGAAAGCACCAGATCGAGCGTTGGCAAATGGCCGGCGCGCTGGGTCTTGATGTCGTCGGCCGCAATATCGACCTGCAGCCGGCTGGCCGCAACGTTCAGGTTTTGCTCCAGCGCATCGCGCACCCAGCGGTCAGGGTCCGCCGGTTCAGGAGCGACGAGTGGCAGATCATCGCCCGGCGCGCCGAGGTCGCCATTGGCGTACTCGCCTGTAACTTCGCGCAGATTTTCCAGGGCCGTTGCCAGCGTGCGCTTTGCGCCGATCTCGGCAGCGACGCTTTGATCGTAGGCGGAGCGGCTCTCATAAACGTCTGTGACCGCGATCAAGCCGACGTCAAATCGGGTCTCCGCTTCCTCAAGCTGTCTCGCGATCGCCTCCTTGTTTGCCTGCTCGGCCTGCAGCGAGTCCTGCGCGGACAACACAGCGAAGTAGCGTTCGGATACCCGCACCGCCAGTGACTGCTTTGCAGCGGCGTAGTTGGCTTCCTCAAGCGCGATTTGTTTGTCAGCTCGTTTCAACGCGATCCAGCGGTCCCACCGGAACAGGGGTTGTGACAAGCGCAGCGTCCACTGTATTCGGTCGGCGTCAGAGGGCCGCCGTGTGGAAATCACCGGACCACCGGTGAAGGCCGGTGCCGTCGTTGTGCCCTCGGTATCCTGATCGTCGAACTGGCCCTGCAGATTGATGGTCGGCAACAGGTTAGCCAACGCCTGCGGCCTGTTTTCCTCGGCGGCGCGTCGGGTGGCTTCCGCTTCCAGAAGAAGGGGGTCATTGGTGAGCGCCTGTGCATACACTTCCATCAGATCGACGGCCGAGGCAGGCGCTGTGGCCAACAGCGCACACGCGCACAGAGCGGACGAAAATGAAGTCTTGGCGTATTGGGGCATGACGAATCCTTAACGTGGCATCAACGTGGCACCGTGTCGGCGAGCCAGAACCGGACGGTGTGGGCAGGGTGTTATACTAAACTATATCACTAAAACGGCGAGGCGCTATAGAGCCGCCCATCAGTATTGATGCCGTGTCGCGCGATTATGTTCGGACCATGCGTCGATACCGCCGTCCAGACTGGCCAGTCGATCAAAGCCTTGCTCCGCCAGGTAGCGGGCGATAACCAGACTCCGCTTGCCCGTGTGGCAATAGACGATGAGTTCACGGTTGGCCTGAAATGCCCGGATTTCATCCAGACAGTCCGGGACATCGTTCATGACAATCGCAAGGCAGGGCTCGAGGCTCGCGATGGTGCGCTCCCAGGATTCGCGCACATCCAGCAACGCAATTGGATGGTCGCCAGTTGCGGTCCGGGCCAGCCGAGCCGTCAATTCGGAAACGTTGATGCGTGCAACGGACGATGCGGTCATGGTCATTCCTGTGAAACCGGCAGACCGCTTCGCGATTCGAAAGCCCGCGCGGTGCTGCGAGTACATGAAAGCGTACGGCGTTTAGTCAAATCCGACAAGAATCCGCACGCGGATGACATAACCTGCTTCTGCACACTCAGGCGCCTTGGTTTATGCTTTGCGGGTGCGGAACAACAATTATTCCAAGCTCTGCCGCGAACGGTGGAGCCCGCATGCGCTCGGTAACACCCGGCGTACGCACAAGGGGGGTCGGGTCGTGTCCAGAAGACGGCGCACACAGTCTCAGCCACATTCCGGATGGGTGAGCACGGCGAGAGCGGGTGCTTCCATTTTGCTTTTCCGTCTTTCGGTGTGACGGTGTCAGAGCCCGCAGTGGTGACACTCATTGCCCTCGGCCTCGTGGCTGGCGGCGCTGGATTCGCATGGTGGTGGCTCCGAGCGCGCCGCCGTCGGGACAGTGTCCCGAGCGCCACATCGCGCCACGGTCGAGTGCGGCGCGGTTCAGATCGCCGAATCGAGACAGCGGGCCGCCCCACGGCGACCGACGCGCGACAACCTGAATCGGTCGTTGCGGATGAACTGCTCGACGGCGTGCACTGCGCCATTCTGATCCACCGCGAGCACATTTTGTTCGCAAACCGTCGGGCAGCCGCGCTGCGAGGAATGCGTCAGAGCGATTTGTGTGGCAAGTCCGTTCTCTCTTTGTTCGCGCCCGATGATCGCGGTGGCTTGTCGGATCGTTTTTCCGCCCTGCAGGACCGACCGCCGTCGGGTGTGCCGTACACCGCGCGCTTGCTGAATCGCACCGGCGAGCTTGATGACGTGGTGTGCACGGACACACTTGTGACCTACCGCGGCGAAAGCGCCGTCATGACAACGGCGCAGGCGTTAACCCGCGATGCTATTTTTGACGCAAGCAGCGCTGCCAACGAAGAACGGGCGGCACTCGCGATGGCGGCGCTGGCCGAAGGCGTGTTGCAAACGGACGAGCAGGCGATTGTGCAGGCGGCAAATCCGGCCGCGCTCAGGCTGCTTGGTCTGGGCGGCGAGGATGTGAACACGGTCGTGGGCCAGCCGTGGGCGGACGTTATCCGTCTGATCGATGAGGTGGATCGTCAACCGCTGACTGACCCGGTGGCGCGCTGCTTGCTTGAGCGCCAGCGTGTGCACGCCGGGCGTCAGGCCGTTCTGTTGGATGCCGGCGGTGCGGAGCGCCCCGTGGACCTCGCGGTCGTCCCCCTGTTCAACGCCGAGCGTGCTCTGGTCGGCACGGCCGCCGTACTGCATGACGCGACGGAAACCCGTGGGCTGGCGCGGCGCATGACCTATGAAGCGAGTCACGATGCGCTAACCGGGCTTTTGAATCGGCGCGAGTTCGAGTCGCGGCTCGGCGCCGCGCTCGAACGCCAGTCCGAAGAGACCGCCGGCGATGTGCTTTGTTATCTGGATCTCGACCGCTTCAAAACGGTCAATGACACCTGCGGTCACGTCGCAGGCGATAAGCTGCTGCGCCAAATCGCGAAGTTGATCCGTGAAAAAGTGCGTGACTCGGATTCAGTGGCCCGTCTCGGCGGAGATGAGTTCGGTCTTTTGCTGGCCTCCTGTCCGTTGAGCAAGGCGCGCCAGATTGCGGACGATGTGTGCAATGTTGTTGAGGATCACCAGTTCGTCTGGCGCGACCAAATCTTCAGCGTCAGCGTCAGTATCGGATTGGTTCAGATCGGCCCGCACAGCGGCAGCGTGGAGGACGCGCTTTCGGCGGCCGACTCTGCCTGCTACGTCGCAAAGCAGCGCGGCCGGGCGCGCGTACACGTTTACTCCGCCAAGGACGAGGCGCTGGCCCGTCAACGTGGGGAGATTCTGTGGCTCCAGCGGCTGCAAAAAGCACTGGAGGACGATGCGTTCGATCTTGCCGTGCAGCCGATCGTGGCCGCCGGTGGCAGCGAGCGCGGCGGTCCGGCGTGTGAGTTGTTGCTGCGTTTGCGCGGTCGCGACGGTGGGCTTGTGACCCCGCACGATTTCGGCGAATCCGCGAAGCGCTACCACCTGATGCCAAAAATCGACCGCTGGGTGCTGACCCATGCACTGACTGCCATCGAGCATGGCCGGCTCAAGCTTCCGCCCGGGCGGCGATGCACGGTCAATCTGTCCGGTCAGACCATGGGCGATCCGTCATTTCTCGAGTTCGTCGTCGAAAGTCTGGACGCCTCATCGGTCACGGGCGACCAGCTGTGTTTCGAGGTGGCCGAATCGTCTGTAATCGCCAACCTCGAGTACGCGCGCCGCTTTATCGACGTGCTCCACGGCCTGAACTGCCACTTCGCACTGGATGACTTCGGTAGCGGGATGGGATCGTTTGCCAACCTGCGCCAGCTTGAAATGGACTACATCAAGATCGACGGGGCCTACACCCGTGATCTGGGGGACGACGCAGTCAGCGAGGCGATGGTGGCCGCCATGGTGAAGCTCGCTCGCAGCCTGAATGTCCGCGTGGTGGCGGAGCAGGTCGAAAGCCAGCAGACGCTCGACGCCGTGCGCGATATGGGAATCGATTTCGTGCAGGGCCACGTCATCGGGGAACCGTCGGTGCTCTCTTCGTAACAATCTGTTTAACCCGACGAAATCACGTACACTACCGCGCCAAGAGGACGGCAGAGCCAAGCTGCTGTGCAAAAAAAGGGCGTTCCGCCCGATTAGGGTAATTACGAAAAGATGCGTTGGCCGGCCCGCGGCCGCAGGAACGCGCGCGGTTACGGCGTGTCGACGCTGGAGAAAAAATAATGACTATCGAAATGCTACCGGTCGTGATCGGGGCCATCGGTCTTGTCATGGCGTTTGTTTTATACGCCATCGTCAAGGCGGCGCCCGCCGGCGAAGGTGAGGTGGCGGCGATTGCCGAGGACATCCATCGGGGTGCCATGGCCTTCATTCGTCGTGAGTATGTTCTGCTGTGGGGCTTCGCCGCCGTTGTGGCGCTGGCGATCCTGTTTTCACCGCTCGGCGCGAAAACGGCCATCGCGTTTGTGGTGGGGGCGTTCTGCTCGTCCGTTGCGGGCGGCATCGGCATGTTCACGGCCACACGCGCTAACGTCCGTACGGCGGTCGCGGCGCGCGACTCGGGCGCCCCCAAGGCGCTCTCGCTGGCCTTTTACGGTGGCTCGATCATGGGCCTGACCGTGGGTGCCATGGGCCTTCTGGGGCTCGGCTCGCTCTATCTGGTTTTCGGCGGCGACCCTCAGACCGCCAGTGTCCTACACGGCTTCGGCATGGGCGGCTCGGTTGTGGCGTTGTTCTCCCGCGTGGGTGGCGGCATCTTTACCAAGAGCGCCGACGTCGGTGCCGATCTGGTGGGCAAGGTCGAGGCCGGCATCCCCGAAGACGATCCGCGCAACCCGGGCGTGATCGCCGATAATGTGGGAGACAACGTGGGCGACGTCGCCGGCATGGGTTCGGACATTTTTGAGAGCTACTGCGGGTCGATGATCGCGAGTATCGCGATCGCGTCGACGATGGCAGAGGGCCCGTTGCGCGAGCTTTTGATCGAAGGCGGTTCCCGCGCCTCGCTCATGGGTCTGCCGTTGTTGCTGGCCGCGACCGGTCTGGTGTGTTCGGTGCTCGGTATCCTGATCGTCAAACTGGCGTCCGGCCGGCCGGCGGAAGTTGCACTGCGCACGGGCACGCTCGGTGCCGCTGTGTTGTTCGTGGCCGCGGCCTACGGGGTGGCACAGGCCACCGGCATCGCCACAGGCGTGTGGGTTGCGGTGCTCACCGGCGCCGTCGGCGGCACGATCATTGGTCTCGTGACTGAGTACTACACGGGCGCCGCCCCGGTTCGTAAGATTGCGGCGTCGGGTGACACCGGGCCTGCGACGGTGATGATCACCGGCCTTGCGGTCGGCATGCAGTCCATTGTGATCCCGATCCTGACCATCTGCGTGATCATCTTCGTGGCCAACGAGACCGCTGGTCTGTTTGGCGTCGGCATCGCAGCCGTCGGTATGCTTGCCACGGTGGGCATTACCATGGCGATCGACGCCTACGGCCCGGTGGCGGATAACGCCGGCGGTATCGCCGAAATGGCCGGCATGGGTGAGGAGGTCCGCGAGATCACCGATTCGCTTGATGAAGTGGGCAACACCACGGCGGCGATTGGCAAGGGTTTCGCCATCGGCGCCGCGGCGCTGGCGGCGCTGGCGATCATCACCGCGTTTATCGAAGAAGTACGGCATCAGGACCCCACGTTTGCAATTGTCATGAGCGAGCCCAAAGTGCTGATCGGCATGTTTATTGGGGGCATTTTTCCGTTCTTTGTGGGCGCCTTGACGATGACCGCGGTGGGCGATGCGGCGTTTGAGATGATTACGGAAATCCGACGCCAGTTCCGCGAAATCCCGGGACTGCTCGAAGGCAAGGCCAAACCCGACACGGTGCGCTGCGTGGACATCGCCACGACGGCCGCGTTGAAACGCATGATTCTGCCTGGCGTATTGGCGGTTTCGGCGCCGGTTGTGGTGGGCTTCGGTCTCGGAGCGGAAGCGCTCGGTGGAATGCTGGGCGGCGCGCTTCTTGGTTGTGTCAGCCTCGCCCTGTTCATGGCCAATGCGGGCGGTGCCTGGGACAACGCCAAGAAGTACATTGAGAAAGGCCATCACGGGGGCAAAGGCTCGGACACGCACAAGGCGGCGGTGGTCGGAGATACCGTAGGCGATCCGTTCAAGGACACATCGGGTCCTGCGATGAACATCCTCATCAACGTGATGGCGATTGTGTCGCTGGTGATTGCTCCGCTGTTATCGCACTGACGGCATCACAACGAAAAAGGGCGGCCAATCGGCCGCCCTTTTTTTTGCCTGGCGTCCGGGCTACTTCAGTTTGAACGTGGTGTTCAGTTTCTTCGGCACCGGTATGTTTTTCAGCGTGACGTACTTTGGCAGGCCTCCATCATAGGTCGGGTAGTCCTCGCCCCGGATAAGAGGTGCCAGATAGCGTCGGCAAGCAGCGGTGATGCCGAAGCCGTCACGGCTGATGTAGCTCTTGGGCAGCATCTTTTCCTTGTTGGCTACGCGACTGAGGTTGACGACACCCACGCCCCACCGATACGGCTTGTCTGAGCGGCGCGTGATCACCGGCATCACGGCGTTGTTGCCGCGAACGGCCAGCTCAACCGCTGCCTTGCCAACAGCGTAGGCTTGCTCAACATCCACCTTCGAGGCGATGTGGCGCGCGGCGCGCTGGAGGTAGTCCGCGATGGCGTAGTGGTATTTGTAGCCGAGCTTGTCTTTCACAAGTTGCGCGACCACCTGCGCCGCGCCGCCCAGCTGAGCGTGTCCGAACGAATCACGCAGGCCGGTTTCGGCGAGGAACGTGCCGTCTTTGCGACGCACGCCCTCCGAGACCACGATGACGCAGTATTCGTACTTCTGGACAGACTGCTTGACCTTCGCGAGAAACGCGCGCTGGTCGAACGGCACCTCGGGAAACAGGATCAGGTGGGGTGGATCGCCGGCCGACTCCCCGGCCAATCCACCCGCAGCGGCGATCCATCCGGCGTGGCGTCCCATCACTTCGAGAATGAAGACCTTCGTCGAGGTCCGGGACATCGACACGACGTCCAGCGCGGCTTCCATGGTTGAAACCGCCACGTATTTTGCAACAGAGCCGAAGCCAGGGCAGACGTCGGTGACCGGCAGATCGTTATCCACCGTTTTAGGTACACCGACACAGGTGATGGGGTAATCCAGCTCCTTGCCAATCTGCGAGACCTTGTGCGCGGTGTCCATCGAGTCGCCACCGCCGTTATAGAAGAAGTAGCCGATGTCGTGGGCGCGGAAGACCTCGATCAAGCGTTCGTACTCGGCACGCGACTCATCCAGGCCCTTCAACTTGTAGCGACAGGAACCGAATGCGCCTCCGGGGGTCTGTCGCAATGCAGCAATCGAGCGTGCTGTCTCCTTGCTGGTGTCGATCAGGTCTTCCGTCAGCGCGCCGATGATGCCGTCCCGACCCGCGTAGACCTTCCGGATGCTGTCTTTGTTCTGCCGCGCCGTCTCGATAACGCCGCAGGCAGAGGCATTGATGACCGCCGTGACGCCGCCGGACTGGGCGTAGAACGCGTTTCGTTTTGACATGGTTTTCCTTCTTTGCTGACAAGGACAGTGGGCTCGGTCAAAGCGCAAGCCGGACCGGTCGTGCGCGGCGCGCATCGCCTCGCGAGGATACAGAAAACGAGCGATTTGCTCATGTCTTGCACCGCGCCAAAATTGACGGAACGCGGGGCAGACGGTAGGTTATGCGATCTTTTTTTCGGGCGATACGGCCAAGGCAGCACCCAGCACCATGAGAATCGTACTACTCGGACCACCGGGATCCGGCAAGGGCACCCAAGCCAAACTTATCGTAGACAAATTCAAGATCCCCCAGATCTCCACCGGGGATCTGTTGCGTGCTGCGCTGGCGGCGGGCTCGGAATTGGGTTTGCGCGCGAAGGCCGCGATGGACGCCGGTCATCTGGTGTCCGACGACATCGTTCTGGGCATTATTGAAGAGCGCCTCAAAGAGCCCGACGCGCAAAAGGGCTTTGTACTGGACGGCTTCCCGCGCAATCTGTCCCAGGCGCAGGCGCTGGACACGATGCTCGATGAGAACGACTGGCCGCTCGACGTTGCGGTGCTGATGGAGGTGGATCAGGACCAGTTGATTCAGCGTCTGGCCGGTCGGCGTACCTGCACGAAACCCGGCTGCGGCGATGTGTTTAATGTGTATTCGTCGCCCCCGCAGATTGAGAACCGCTGCGATACCTGCGGTCACCAACTGCATCACCGTGCGGATGATAACGAAGAGACCATCGGCAACCGGCTGCGCGTGTACGACACCCAGACCAAACCGCTGATCACCTACTTTGATCTGCAGGACAAGCTGGCGCGCCTGATGGCCGTGGGCAGCATTCCCTCGATCTTTAAAAAGCTGTCCGTTGAGATCAAGCGTTACGCGAAGCGTGGCGGGAAGGGCATTGCCAAAAAGCCGGCCGTTAGCGCCGAGACGCCTGCGCTGGATCGGTCTGAGCGTCGCGACGCTATTCGCCAGGCGGTCAAGAAGAACAAGAAAGCGGCATCCACCAAGAAAGTGACGCGCAAAAAGGCGGCTGCTGCCGCGAAGCCGGCCGTCAAGAAAAAGGCGGTCGCGAAGAAAAAGGCCGTGACAAAGAAAGCTGCCGCGAAAAAAGCGTCAACTTCAAAGGCGACGACGGCGTCCAAGGCCACCCGCAAAGCGGTGACAAAGAAGAAAGTGACCGCCAAAAAGGCGATCACCAAGAAAACGCAGCCCAACAAAGCGGCGTCGAAGAAAGTCGCCAAGAAAAAGGCCGTAACCAAGAAAGCGGTCAAGAAGGCGCCGGTTCGGAAGAAGGTCGCGAGCAAGAAGGCCGTGACGTCGAAAGCGGCGACCAAGCGATCAGCGAAGAAGAAGGTGGTCAAAAAGAAAGTCGCCAAAAAGAAGGTCATCAAGAAAAAGGTGGCGACACGGAAGGCGGCGGCCAAAAAAGCGACGGCGAAGAAAAAAGCCAGCAAGAAGGCAATGAGCAAGCGGACGGCCAAAAAGAAGGTCGCGAGCAAGAAGGTCGCAAGAAAGAAGGTGGCAAAGAAGGCTGCGGCGAAGAAAAAAGTGGTGCGGAAGAAACCCGCCGCCAAGAAAAAAGTGGCCAGGAAGAAGGTGACGAAGAAGAAGGCGGTACGCAAGAAATCGGCAAAGAAAGCGTCTTCATCGCGCAAGGTGAGCAAGAAGAAGGTGGTGCGCAAGAAGGCGCCCGCTCGAAAAGCGGCGAGCAAGAAAAAGCCGGCTCGCAAGAGGTCGCGAGCACGGCGCTAACGGGCGCCGCTCAGGCGGCGTCGAGCAAATTAAGCAAAGCGTCGCCAACGACGCTTCGACGCCAACCGGTCAAAACCGGCAGATCCCGCTTACCGCGCACCAATCGCTCGGCTTCCTTGCGTGCGCACAGGACACCGGGCGAGATATCAAGCTCAGCCGCCCGCTCCCTAATTTCGGCCATCACGCGCGCGACCGCCGCGTTCTCTTCCGGCGATGGCCGGCCACGCCGGTGATCCGCCGTCGGCTTGGCCGATGCGATCGTGTCGAGCACATCTTCGATCCCAAGTCCGCGATGGGCTTTGGCCGTTTTCAATACGCGCAGCACGCTGTCGGGTGACGGGGCGTCGAGCGTGGCCAGACCTTCGATACCGGCGTCATCGATGATCCACTTGCGTGGTTTATTTCGATCGATGGCCACGCGCTCGCGCAGCCCGCACAGGGCGCGCAGTGCTCCGCGCTGCTGATCATTCAGCTTCGCCCTTGTCTTGCAGCGCAGATACGCCCTGTCGATGTCCGGCGTGTAAAGTTCTTTAGCCAGCAGTCGTTCACAGTCCTCGGCAAACCACTCGATCCGGCCGAGTTGATCCAGTCGTTCGCGCATCCGCGCCATGATCTGCGGCAGATAAATCACGTCGTCCGCTGCGTACTGGAGTTGTTTCGAGCTCAAGGGGCGTTTGGCCCAATTCGTGCGGGTCTGACTCTTCGGAAGGGTTACGCCGGACACATTTTCCACAAGCTGCGCGTAGCTGATCTGATCGTCCGGTCCGGTGAGTCCGGCGGCGACCTGTGTGTCCAGAAGCCGGTCCGGGAGCCGACCTTCGCTGACTTGAAAGGCCTCAAGATCCTGCCGGGCCGAGTGAAGAAGGGCGCTGTGCCCTCCTGAGGTCAGAGCGTCCCAAAGCGGCGTCAGGGACGAGACGGCCAGCGTATCGACGCAAACGGTCCGGGAGCCGTCGTGCAATTGTACGAGGCAGAGCCGTGGAAAGTACGTGTTGACCCGCATGAATTCGGTATCGAGTGCGACAACGGGCGCGCCGCTAAGCCCGTTGGCAAAGTCTTCGAGCGCGCGATCGTCGCTCACAATCTCAGGCAGCGTCGCGTTGTCCATTCCGTCTTCCACTCCGAAGGCCGCGCGAGCGTACCACTTCCGATGATTCGGTGGGCTGGCTGTGCAGCCATCGGCGCAACGGGTAAAGTGCAGGTCATGTGAAACGGGGGGCGCATGCTCGAGATTTTCAGGGCGTACACAGATATCGCGTTGCTACGGCGCGGTCCGGAGTCGCTGCCTTATTCTGTTCCGCTACTGGTCATCACCATTGTTCTGGTGCTGTCCCTGGCCTTTATCGCACCCACGGTGCCCGGTTGGTCACTCACTGCGGTCATGCTCGTCAACATGACCGAAGTGCTGATGATCACATCGATTGTCTGGCTCCTGCTGAACGCCATTTCGCGCACGGAGCGCTGCGTACAAACGCTGACGGCCATTTTCGGTGCGCGCTTTGTGCTCAGTCTGTTGCAGATTGCGGTGCAAGTGGTCGGCGGTTTCGAGGACTCGCTGGCCGCACAGAGCATGACGCCGGCCTTTGCCATGACCTTGTTGCTGGAATTCTGGTTCTACGTGGTGTGGTCACGTGCGCTGCGCGCATCGCTTGGCATAACCTTGTTGCAGAGTATTGCTGTGATTGTGCTAACCACCGTCCTGATGCTCGGGCTGCTCAGCCTGATCCTGCCGGGTGTAGGTGTGGCGGTCTGATGCACGTCCATATCCTGGGCGTCTGCGGCACATTCATGGGCGGCGTCGCGGCGCTTGCGGTCCAAGCCGGCCACCGAGTGACGGGGGCCGATGCCAACGTGTATCCGCCCATGAGTGATCGTCTTGCCGATCTCGGGATTTCCGTGCTGCCGCTGCAGTCGATTGACCAGTTCGAGGAACGTCCGGATGTCGTCGTGGTGGGCAACGTCATGACGCGCGGTATGCCTGCGATTGAGTATCTGCTCAACGAGCAACTGCCAATGACATCAGGTCCGCAATGGCTCGCCGATCATGTTCTGCACAACCGACGCGTCGTGGCGGTCGCCGGGACGCATGGAAAAACCACGACCACGTCACTTTTGGCGTGGCTCTTCCAGCAGGCTGGTGTGGACGCCGGCTTTCTGGTGGGCGGTGTGCCCAACAATTTCGGAACCTCAGCGCGGCTGGGCAGCGATCCGGTATTCGTGGTGGAAGCGGACGAGTACGACAGCGCATTTTTCGACAAGCGCTCCAAGTTTGTCCATTACCGCCCGCAGGTCGCGGTCCTGAACAACCTTGAGTTTGACCACGCCGACATCTTCCGGGATCTGGATGCCATCAAGACGCAGTTCCACCATTTGGTACGTACGGTGCCGGGCAACGGAGCGCTGGTCGTCAATAGCGACGACGCGCATCTTCAGGACGTACTCGACATGGGCGTGTGGACACCGCAGGTGACGTTTGGCACCACAGGCGTGTGGCATGCCGAGTGGGACGGGGTGCGGGGCATCAACGTGCGCTGCAACGGCGGGACGGTCGCAGAGACCGCCTGGGACTTGCCCGGCGAACACAACGCCAGCAATGCGGCCGCGGCGTGCGCCGCGGCGGTTGCGGCGGGGCTGGACAGTGCCCAGCTTGCCGACGGGCTCGCCACGTTTAACGGCGTACAGCGGCGCATGCAGAAAATTGGTCCAAGTGGCCCCGTGACGGTCTACGACGACTTTGCGCATCACCCCACAGCGATCCGTGGAACGCTCGAAGGTCAGCGCCGGGCGGCGCCGGGCCGACTGCTTGCGGTCGTCGAGCTTCGTTCAAACACGATGCGAACGGGTTACCACGCGCGTGACGTGGAAAGTGCCGTCGCCGTGGCCGATGAATCTTTCCTGTGTGCCGGAGCCGAAGTATCCCAGGACCACTACACGGCACCGCTTTGGCGGAGTGTCGAACGGGTTATTGAGCGGGTGTCCGACACGGCCCGCCCTGGCGATACCGTTGTTGTCATGAGCAATGGGGGTTTCGGCAACTTCAGTCGACGGCTTGCCGGGCGGCTCAACGACAGGTTTGACGCATGATTCGGCCGCCTAACGACGAAATATCGCTGGCCCTGACCGGGGCGTCAGGCATGCAGTACGGGCTTAGGCTGATCGAGTGCCTGCTGCAGGCAAACCGGACCATCCACTTGATGCTTTCGAAGCCGGCGCGAGTGGTGCTCGGTATGGAGACGGATGTGAAGTTGCCGGCACGCTCGAGCGAGGCGCGTCGGGTGCTGATTGGTCGTTTCGGTGGTGACGAGGCGCAGTTGCGGATTTATGGGGAAAACGAATGGACCGCGCCGGTGGCCAGTGGCTCTGGCGCACCGCATCGAATGGTGGTCTGTCCGTGTACCATGGCGTCTGTGGCCGCGTTTGCGGCGGGCGCCAGTCGATCGCTGATCGAGCGTGCCGCGGATGTTGTGCTCAAGGAGCGTCGTCAATTGATTCTGGTTCCCAGGGAGACGCCGATGTCGCTGATCCACCTGCGTAATCTGACGGCGCTGGCTGAGGCTGGCGCAACCGTGCTGCCCGCCAATCCAGGATTCTACAACCGGCCGACGCGGGTGGAGGAGATCATCGACTTTGTTGTTGCTCGCGTGCTGGAGCAGCTCGATCTCGAACAGACCCTGAGCCTGCGCTGGGGGCGGGCCGATCGCAGTGACGAGGGGCACTGACATGGGCGAGCGCGATTCGACCGTCACCCCGTTGTTCCCGTTAGGCACGGTACTGATGCCCGGCGGCCCTATCATGTTGCGTATTTTCGAGCCGCGCTACGTCGATATGATCGGGCGTTGTATGCGGGAATCGACCGGTTTCGTGGTCACGTTAATCAAAAACGGCGGTGAGGTGGGTCCAGCGGCGTTCCACGACATGGGCACCGTGGCGACGATCGCCGACTGGCACCAGTACGATGACGGCCTGCTGGGCATTACAGCGATCGGGCAGCACCGCGTACGACTGAGCGAGCCGCGCCGCGAGGATGACGGCCTCAATGTCGCGGCGGTGGAGGCACTTCCAGAAGAGCCGCGGATGGCACTGCCGGAGGAATTCGCGTATCTGTCACGGCTGCTCGAACAATTGATTGAGCAGTTAGGCACACAGTATGCGATGATCGAGGTGGATTACGAAGATGCTGGTTGCGTTGGGGCGCGGCTCGCTGAAATACTTCCGTTGTCCAATGCAAAGAAGCAAACCTGCCTTGAGCTGGACCACCCGGTCGCGCGGCTCGAGATTGTCAGCGCCGCGGTCAGGGAGATGACGCGGCAGGAAGAGGACAGTTAGCCGCGCGCATAACGGGGCTGATGATAAACAATTAATGGTCGTGCCAGCGGCCGACGCCGTGCTCGAATGTCGGCTGTACAAAAAGATCAACAGAGGTGGCCATTGCGAACCGCAAACGACATGGATGAGCTTCTCGAGGCGGAAATCGAGGTAAGCGGTGACCTTCGATTACGATCCAGGCGTACGGAGCTGATCTCCCGCTGCGCGGATCTTGGTCGGTTTCTCTACAGCGTGAACGAAGTCAACTGGGCGCGTTGGGTTGAAGCCCGCATCGCTGAAATCCGGATCGGGCAGCGCGAGGGCGTCGAGAATCTGCTTGCGGGTTTTGTGGGGCTGGGCAATATCGGCGAGGTGTTCCTGTGTCCGGAGGCCGGGCACGACCTCGGGCCGGGTGAAGAAGCCGCGTTAAACGAGCAATTCCTGCTCATGCTTTCCAAGGTCGCGGCTGTGGCGCGGGATCTTGAAGACATCCTCGGTGGGCCGCGTCGTAAGATGGCGACGGCCGGCATGCCCGTCGCCTGAGACCCTACGCTGCCAGTTCCCTGAACGTCTCGCGGGCCATCGCGACTGTGTGATCGATGTCGTCACGCGTGTGCGTCATGGACACAAAACCGGCTTCAAACGAAGACGGCGCAAAATAAACCCCGCGTTTCAGCATGGCGTGAAAAAACGCGGTGAACAGAGCCTTGTCGCACTTCATGACGTCCGCGTAATTGCGCACCGGGTTTTCGGTGCCGAAAAACAGGCCAAACATACCGCCCCGTGAGTCACCGTACATCGGGATACCGGCCTGCCTCGCCGCCTCGCACATCTCCGTGACCAGGTAACCGGTGATCGCGCTGAGCTGGTCATAGCGCGCCGGATCGGTCAGTTGCTCAAGTGTCGCGATGCCCGCGGCCATGGCAACCGGATTGCCGGAGAGCGTTCCGGCCTGGTACACGGGCCCGAGTGGCGCAATAGCGTTCATGACATCCAGTCGGCCGCCGAAGACACCTACAGGCATCCCCCCGCCGACGATCTTCCCGAGTGTGGTGATGTCCGGCGTCACACCGTAGAGCGCCTGCACGCCGCCCGGCGCAACACGGAAGCCCGTCATGACTTCATCAAAAACAAGCAGCGTGTCGTGGGTATCGCAAAGGGCTCTCAAGCCCTCGAGAAAGCCCTCGGCCGCCGGCACGAAATTCATGTTACCGGCGATCGGCTCGACGATGACGCAGGCGACTTCGCCCGGATGGGCTGCCAGGAGCGCCTCAACTGAGGACAGATCATTGAAGGTCGCGGTCAGCGTATCCGCGGCGGCGCCGGCCGGTACGCCACCCGAGCTCGGAACACCAAGTGTCAAAGCCCCGGACCCGGCCTTCACAAGCAAGGAATCGGCGTGGCCGTGATAGCAGCCTTCAAACTTGATGATCTTGGCGCGGCCGGTGAACCCGCGCGCCAGCCGCAGAGCACTCATGGTGGCTTCGGTACCCGAACTCACCATGCGCATGCGTTCCATATCCGGAAAGAATGTCTGCACCAGGCGCGCAAGACGCGTCTCGGACACGGTGGGCGCGCCAAAACTCAGTCCGTTCAGAGTGGCATCGCGTACCGCGTTGATGACATGGTCATTCGCGTGGCCGAGGATCATCGGTCCCCACGAACCCACATAGTCGAGATACTCCTTGCCGTCTTCTGACGTGAACCGGGCGCCCTTCGCGCGAGCGACAAATATCGGGTCGCCGCCGACATTGCCGAAGGCCCGGACCGGAGAATTCACGCCGCCGGGGATGAACTGTTTTGCTTCTTCGAAATGGGCCTGATTCACGCCGTGCTCCTGCTTGTTACCGGGACCGTCGTCCGGGTTGTTTTTTTGCCGCCAAGCGATAGGTGAGCGGCCTTTTGTTCTGGACGCGCTGCGTCCACGTTACGAATTGTCGCACAGGCCGCGTCGAGGTGTGCGCAGCATGGCGGTCCGTTCCGGGCACTGATACAGTCCAGAGCGCTGCGCTGAGGACCTGCCCGCTACCGTGTCCCGATTCCTGATTCTTATCGCCTGGTCTTTGGCCGGTGCAGCGCATGCAGCCGACTCTTCGTCCTGGCTCACATTGCGCACGTTGGACACAGCCGTACTTCAGTCGATTGTGGACGCCGATTCCAATCCGTCCCGGCGGCGCGCCGAGGCCGCGCTGGTACTGACTGACCGGGCGCTGAACCAGTCTGTTGAGCGCGCGCAGCACTTCCTTGAGCGCGCCGAATTACTGGTCGCCGAAACCACGGACGCGCAGGCGGTCGCGCAGTCGCTCAGATGTCAGCTTGACCACCGTCGCGGGCTTGCTGAGGCGCGCGAAACCTGCGCGCAGGTCATAGGCCGTCGACTGAACGTCAAAAGCGACTTTGCTGCCGCGCTCGATCTCGCGACGGCCATGTACTACCACTATCGCGAGGGTGATCACGAGCAATCGATGGCGACGGCACGCGAGCTTGTTGACCGTGCCGCGCTCATCGACGATCCCGGGCTCCTTGCTGCAGCCCACAATATGGTTGGTCTGCACTTCGCGACGGGCTTCCGGCCGCGCATGTCGCTGCCCCATTTTGAGACGGCGCTCGAAAACGCCCGGCAACTCGCCTACCCCGAGTACAAGATCATCGTGTATCTGAACCTGGCGTCCAGCTACACGTATCTCGGCCGGGTGACCGAGGCGCTGGAGATGCTCGAGGAGTCGAGCCTCAGCCCCGTTGTCAGTCTGTATCCAACGCGGCGATTGGTGGTTGCAGGCATGCTCACTGAAGCTCGCCTTGCACTTGGGATGCTTGCCGGTGAGGAGGCGCGTCTTCGCGCGGTGGTAGCCGATGTGGAGGGGCAGGTTTTGCCCGACTCCCTGACGTTTGCCCACAAGGTTCTGGGCAAGGTGCTTCTCAAGCAGGGGCGGCCGCAAGCCGCGCTCGTGGAGTTCGATCAGGTTCTGGCGATTACCGGTCATACGTTTGCAACGGGCCTGACCCATCCCAGAATCCAGTTAATGGTTGTCGCGTACTCGGACGCGCTGAGAGAGACCGGACAAACCGCCGCCGCCCTGTCGCTTCTGGACTCGGTCATTGCCAACGCATCGCGCGGTGAGCCCGATCAACTCCTGTTGGACGCCTATCGTGCCAAGGCGGCGACGCACGAGGCGGCTGGCGATCTCGCTGCCGCGAGAACCGTTGCAGAGGCGGCCGTGCGCCTTGAGTCGCAGCTTTGGGACGCCAGTCTCCAATATCAGGTGGCCCGTCTGAATGCGTCGCTGGCGACGGACCGCCAGCAGCTTGAGCTGACGCGTGCACGTGAACGGGCCGCCGCACTGCGCGACCGGGCGGAGCGGGAAGCGGCACTCAGGCGTCAATCGTGGTTGCTTGGCGCGCTGGTGATCATGCTGGCGGGTCTGCTGCAGTACCTCCGCAGCCAGAAACTGAAAGCCAGTACAGAGCGGGCCCAGGCGGTGCGTCTCGAAGAACAGGTCGCTGCACGGACTCGCGAGCTGGAGGATCAGATGGCCCTGCGGATGGAAGCCGAAATCGAGCACCGGCGCATCATCAAAAAAATGTCGGAGGGTGAGAAGATGCGGGCGCTCGGCCAGCTGACCGCTGGTGTCGCGCATGATTTCAATAACCTGATGACGGTCGTGACGCTCGGCGCCGATCAGCTTCGCTCGCGGCTGATCCGTGATGATGACGAACCCTCAGCGGAAGTACTCGGTCACATTGTCGAAGCCGCGGACACAGGCGCGCGCATCACGCGCGGCCTTTTAGCCTATGTCCGCAAGCAGCCGCTGCAGCCGGAGATTCTGGCGCTCGACGATTTTCTCGAACAAGCCCGGCCGATTTTCCGCAATACACTTGGTGAGCGCATCGAACTCGATATGCATCTTGAGCCATGTCAGGCGCTGGTGGACAAAGGACAGCTCACCACATCGATGCTGAATCTCCTTTTGAACGCACGGGAAGCCATGCCGAACGGCGGCCCAATCTGGGTCAGTCTTCGAAGTGTGGATGAACGCATCGATATTGTGGTGCGTGATTCCGGACTCGGGATGGCAGCCGACGTGCGCCAGCGGGCCGTCGACCCTTTCTTCACCACCAAGGACGTGGGAGAGGGCACCGGCCTTGGGCTGTCCATGGTTTTCGGTTTCGCGCGTCAGTCCGGCGGCGATCTTGCCATCCAGTCCGCGCCTGGCCAGGGCACTTCGGTCACCCTGTCATTGCCCCATGCCGATGCGAGTATCGACGAGTCGATTGAACATCGCATTCCGACAAACGCGGTGTCTCGCTATACACGAGTCCTTGCGGTGGAGGACCGCGCCATGTTGCTGCACGTATTGAAGCCGACGCTGGAACAGCTGGGTATGGCGGTGCACGTGGCCGCCAATGCGCAACAAGCACTGGAGTATGTGGCGCGAGACGGACTACCGGACGTCTTGATTTCCGATATCGTCATGCCAGGTGATTTTGACGGTATCGATCTGGCTCAACGATTGCGACAGCGGCAACACGATCTTCCTGTGGTGTTGATGTCGGGTTGTTCGACGACCGTCGATATGGACTGCGAGTTTCTCCGCAAGCCGTTTTCTGTTGATGAATTATGGCAGGCCGTCGAGCGAGCGATGGGTCGCGTGGAGGCGCCGGACTGGTCGAAGTAAGATCTGTCCAGCCATAAAAAAAGGCCGTCGCGGTGGCGACGGCCTTCGTTTCACATGCGGTGCACGTACCGCGATGTCGATCAGTAGCGGTAGTATTCCGGCTTGTACGGACCGGCTTTGTCCACGCCAATGTAGTCGGCCTGATCGTCACGCAGCTCGGTGAGCTTCGCGCCGATGCGCTCGAGGTGCAAACGCGCCACCTTCTCGTCCAAGTGCTTGGGCAGCACGTAAACCTTGTGCTCGTAGTTTTCAGGGTTCTGCCACAGTTCGATCTGCGCCAGCACCTGATTGGTAAACGAGTTGGACATCACAAAGCTCGGGTGTCCCGTGCCGCAGCCCAGATTCACAAGGCGGCCCTCGGCGAGCAGGATAATGCGTTTGCCGTCCGGGAAGATCACGTGATCAACCTGATCCTTGATGTTTTCCCATTCGTACTGCTTCAGCGATGCCACGTCGATCTCGTTGTCGAAGTGGCCAATGTTGCAGACGATCGCCTGATTCTTCATGCGCACCATGTGGTCGTGCGTAATGATGTGGTAGTTGCCGGTAGCCGACACGAAGATGTCGACCTGCTCGATGACGTCGTTGAGGTCGACCACCCGATAGCCTTCCATCGCAGCCTGCAGCGCGCAGATCGGATCAATTTCCGTAATCCAGACAGTCGCACCCAGGCCGCGCAGCGACTGAGCCGAGCCTTTGCCGACATCGCCGAATCCGCAGACGACGGCAATCTTGCCGGCGACCATCACGTCGGTGGCGCGCTTGATGCTGTCCACGAGGGATTCACGGCAGCCATACAGGTTATCGAACTTGGCTTTGGTGACCGAGTCGTTGACGTTGATCGCACGGGTCAACAGCTCGCCGGCACGCTCCATGTCGTACAGCCGCTTGACGCCTGTAGTGGTCTCTTCGGTGACACCATTGATGTCCTTGAGAAGCTCGGGGTACTTCTCGTGCATTACTTGGGTGAGGTCACCGCCGTCGTCCAGAATCATGTTCGGGACCCAGCCGTTTGGTCCGTGGATGGTCTGTTCGACACACCACCAGTACTCTTCCTCGGTCTCGCCTTTCCATGCGAAGACGGGAATACCGGAATCCGCGATGGCGGCGGCCGCGTGGTCCTGAGTTGAGAAAATGTTGCAGCTGGACCACCGCACTTCGGCGCCGAGCGCGACAAGCGTCTCGATCAATACGGCGGTCTGGATCGTCATGTGCAGGCAGCCTGCGATGCGCGCACCTTTGAGGGGCTGGGACTGGCCATACTCTTCACGCAGGGCCATCAGACCGGGCATTTCCGTCTCGGCGATCGCGATCTCCTTGCGTCCAAGCTCGGCATCGGCGATGTCGCGGACCTTGTAATCCGGTCGCAGTTGTTGGGCCGGTGTGCTCATTTTGAAGTCTCCGTCGTTGCTGGTGATTAAAAACGTCAGTTAAAAAGATCTTTCTTATAGTCCGGCGGCGTCGCGAAGCGCGTCGGCCTTGTCGGTGCGTTCCCACGACAGGTCGATATCATCGCGCCCGAGGTGTCCGTAAGCAGCAGTCTGCCGGTAGATGGGCCGGATCAGATCAAGCATTGTCAAAATGCCGTACGGGCGGAGGTCAAAATGATCTCGCACCAGTGCGTCCAGATTGTCGGCATCCACCTTGCCGGTGCCGAAGGTCTCTACCGTGATCGATGTTGGCTCTGCCACCCCGATTGCATAAGACACCTGAATTTCGCAGCGATCCGCCAAACCCGCTGCCACGATGTTTTTTGCGACATAACGGCAGGCGTAGGCTGCCGAACGGTCCACTTTCGACGGGTCTTTGCCCGAAAAAGCACCGCCGCCGTGACGGGCCATGCCGCCATAGGTATCTACGATGATCTTCCGACCCGTCAAGCCGCAGTCTCCTACAGGCCCGCCGATCTCGAACTTGCCGGTCGGGTTTATATGAATCTGTTCTTCCCGGCAGGCATCCAACCATTCGGCAGGAAGGACTTTTTGGATGATTTCCTCCATCACACCGTCGCGGATGTCCTGCTGTGACACGCCCGGGTCGTGTTGAGTCGACAGCACCACCGCTTCGATGCCCACTGGACGGTCATCTTCATAGCGAAACGTCACCTGACTCTTGGCGTCAGGTCGCAGCCAGTCCAGTGTGCCCGCCCGGCGAACGTCCGCCTGCTTTCGGACCAACCGGTGTGCGTAAGTAATGGGCGCTGGCATGAGGACATCGGTCTCGTTGCTCGCGTAGCCGAACATCAATCCCTGGTCTCCTGCGCCCTGATCTTCCGGGCGCCCACGGTCCACGCCCTGGGCGATGTGCTCGGACTGCTTGCCTATGGCATTCAGAACGGCGCACGTACCACCGTCAAACCCCAGATCGCTGTTGTCGTAGCCGATGTCGTTGACCACCGTCCGGACGAGTTGTTCGAGGTCAACCCAGGCAGTGGTCGAGATCTCGCCGGCGATGATGGCCATGCCCGTTTTGACCATGGTTTCGCACGCGACGCGAGCGCTCGGATCCTCCTTGAGGATCGCGTCAAGGATGGCGTCGGAGATCTGGTCTGCCATCTTGTCAGGATGGCCCTCTGAGACGGACTCGGAGGTAAAAAGAAAGCGATTGGACATGGTGTTCTGCGGCCCACTTGCAAAGTCAGCCCGTCACTATAACAAGGTCAGGCGAGCCGAAACAGGGCGCGAGTAGCGCTTCGGTTGCCCCGATTCGGCGAGTGCGCGACAATCCGCGCACTTTCGCAGGCGACCAGAAACATGCCCACACAAAAAGAACTCGCCAACGCTATTCGAGCTCTGTCGAT
>JBCCMA010000041.1:0-23155 GCA_039026595.1 Pseudomonadota bacterium | reverse complement strand
TGGCGGGGCATCGATGCGGCGCCGTCGCTGGATTTCTATTACGACGAGGGTACGTACTACCACGCGATCATCAACGCGTACCGCGACGCTGGCTTTGCGGTGATCATGCCGGGCTGGCGTGGGCACGGTACCGTCGACGGGCGAGCGGCAGATGGCCTCGCGTTCATGGCCGCGTGGGATCAGGGCTCGTATCTGAGCCCCGTGTTCTACGCGATTGATGTCATGAACCTGATCGACGGGTTGCCCTCGCTCGGCGATGCGCCGCTGGATCTGGACCGGATCACGCTGGTGGCGCACTCGCAGGGTGGGGATGTTGCGCTTACCGTCATGGCGGTGGCGGATGATGACGCCACAACGGGACTGCGGCAGTCGCTCCACGGCGTGTCGATCTGGAATGGTCTTATTGCGCCGCGCCTTCAACAGGCGCGTGTGCACGGCCTGCTGCAGGGCACCGCATTGTCCTATTTGTCGGGTGACGGCACGTGGACGGGGACGGCCGTTGCCCCGGACGGCCGCGCAAATCCGGATTTCGTTTTCGGGTGGCCGCCCGAGTGGGTTGATCCTGCGGCCGCGCGGGCGGTGTCTGACCGCCAACAGATCCAGGACGTTCTGATCGCAACGTTTACCAAGCTGTACGACGCGCTTCGAAAGCATGTCGATAATTTGGGAGACGCCGAGTTCGGGCTCGATGTGCCGGACGGTGAGCGGGTTGCCGTGTTGCACGATCCCCGGGTCGTGAACGGCTACGCCGCCGCCGACCCGTCGCGTGTCCCGGAGCGTCTGAACGAGCCGCTCACGCTGCACTTCTCTGATCGCGACATGTACTCGCTGCCGCGTTGGAATCGCGATTTGTGCGCGTCGGTCAACGCGGCCGGCGGTGATTGTCGTGCGCATGAGTACGAGGGCAACACGCATCTGCTCGGACTGAGCGACAAGGCGTGGTTCTCCAACGCCTCACACCGTGCGGGGTTTGATCAGGCGGTCGCGCGGGACGCGGCGCGATTCGGCGTTAGATCAGCGCGTTGAACAACCACAGCAGGAACATGCACAGCGCGAAGTAGCCGATCATGACGTAGCTGATCGGATCGAGTTTGCCGGGCACGCGGTACCAGCCTTCGGTCTTCTCCTGCAGATTTTTTTCGCGGTATTTCCGTAGCTGCCCGGGAATACTGTAGGGCGACCAGTCAGGGACCTCACCGCCCTCCGCACGACTGACCAGCAGAGCGATCACGATGTTGGCGGTGGCGCCGATCAGCGTGAACCACGGCCATGCGATGTCGGTCAGTTCCGACACGGCAATCACGACCAGAAAGCCCGCCGCCACGCCGACCAAAAGACCCGTCTGGGTCGTGCGTCGAGAGAAAAAACCCAACCCGTACATCGCCAGTTTGGCGCCCACAAAGTATGACCCGATCTTGCTCAGAATTTCGAGGATCGAACCCTCTGAGCGCGAGTACAAAATAGCCGGCAAGATGATCAGAACGGCCCAGAAAAAGGTGAAGCCGCGCGAGACCACCAACAGCTTGCGATCGGATGCCTGCGGGTCGACGTACTTCTGATAGAAATCGACCGTAGAGACCGTGGCCATCGAGTTGAACGAGGAATCAAGCGTCGACATGGATGCCGCCATGACGGACGCAGCAATCAAGCCCATCAGGCCCGGCAGGCCGTAGTCCGATGCAAATTCGAGAATGATGGTGTTGCCGTTTTCGAACTCGCGGCCGTCGTAGTACGCGTACAGAAGTACGCCAAGCAAAATGAAGACGAAGTAAATGAACGGCGAAACGAATCCCATCATCAAATAGGACTTCTTGGCGTCTCCAATATTGCGCGCGGCGAGCGTGCGCTGCGCCATCATCTGGTTCACACCGTACACCGTGACGTGGAAGACCGTCATCGCGATCACGCCCGACCACACCGTGGGCACCTGCTTGAAATCAAGGTCAAAATTCAGTGGGTTGGTCTTGCCCTCGGCTTTCATCGCGAGCAGCGTCTCGTGCAGCGGCGCGGGTAGCTGGGTGATGAGCGCATACAAGATAATGCCCGCACCGACGAACAGCACGACCGCCTGAATCACATCCGTCCAGATCACGGCGGTGATGCCGCCCATGACCGTGTAGATGAGCGCGATGATCGTCACAATGAAAATGCAGGCGATCACGTCGAGTCCGGTAATGAACTGCAGGACAAGGGAGGTGGCGTACAGGATGGCCGCGGCGCTGAAGCCCTGTGAGATCAGGAAAATGGCGGCGATGGTCGACCGCGACGCGCTGCCAAATCGACGCTCCTGATACTCGTAAATCGACGCAACGCCGCTGTTGTAGAAAAACGGCAGGAACAGGGTAATGACCAATACGATCACGAGCGGATAGTTCATGTGGATCAAAATGACCGACATGCCTTCGGTGTAGGACCACGCGGGTCCACCGAGGAAGGACAGAGCGCTGACGTAGGTGGCCACCACCGAGATACCGATGGCCCACCACGGCGTATTGCGCCGCCCGACGAAGTAGTCCTTGGCCGTGTCGACACGCTTTCCGATCACAAAGCCCAGCACCAGATTGCCGAGCACGTAGATAATTAGGATGGACCAGTTGAGCGTTCCGAATTCAGGCATGGCTAATGATCCAGCTTCTTGTTGTGAGGGTGGCCTAGCGAGCGGTCCAGCCGCCGTCCACGCGGAGGCTGTGGCCGGTCACCATGCGTGCGCCGGGAGAGACAAGGTACATGACCGCAGCGACCACGTCGTCCACATGGCCAACTTCCTTCAGCGGAATCATATCCATCACGAACTTGTGGAAATCGGGATCATCGAGCATCGGTCGGGTCAGCGGCGTCTCGATGAACGTAGGTGCAATGGCGTTGACGCGAATGCCCTCGGGCGCCAGTTCCACGGCCATCGCCTTGGTGAGGCCCTCGATGGCGTGCTTGGTCATGCAGTACACCGTTCGGCCCGCCGCGCCAATGTGCCCCATCTGGGATGACATATTAATGATGCGACCGTGCGTGCCCGCATCCAGCATGCGGCGCGCGGCCGCTCTGGCGATGCGAAACGCTGAGCGGACGTTCAGGTCAAGCACGACGTCGAGTGATTCGTCGTCCACCTCGGCAAACGGCTGGGGCCGGTTGCCGCCGGCGTTGTTGACCAGAACGGTCAGTCCGTCGAGTGCTTCGATGCGGGCGGGCAACTCGTCGCCACAGACATCGGCTGGCCACGCCTCGATGCGACCGGACGGGTGCGCGGCCACGGCATCGAGGTCCTTCGAGGGGCGCGCGACCGCCATTACCCGCGCCCCCGCATCGGCAAGCGCCTCTGCGCAGCCGCGTCCGATGCCACGGCTGGCGCCCGTCACCACCGCGATTTGTCCGTCGAGATTG
Source organism: Pseudomonadota bacterium (assembly GCA_039026595.1). Classification (GTDB taxonomy): domain Bacteria; phylum Pseudomonadota; class Gammaproteobacteria; order Steroidobacterales; family JBCCMA01; genus JBCCMA01. The sequence continues at coordinate 19,777 of JBCCMA010000041.1, read as the reverse complement.
ACGCTCATCGCCACTCCAAATTGCATGCGGATGCAATATTGCCTAACATCGCAACCGATTGAAAGTTGGGGATAACAGGGGGTTTGGACAGTGGCGCGGGACACAGGCGACGGCGATACGCCGCGGCGCACACGCAAACGACCCAACTCCTACGACGTCGCCAAGCTGGCGGGCGTTTCGCAGTCTGCTGTGTCGCGCGTGTTCCAACCCGGTGCCAGCGCCTCCGACGACATGCGCGCCCGCGTGCTCAAGGCTGCGAAGGAACTGGGCTATCGGCCCAATGCCATCGCCCGCGGTCTGATCACGCAGCGGTCCGACATGGTCGCCGTTCTGATCTCCGTTCAGACCAATCTCTATTACCCCGAGGTGCTCGTGCAGCTCACCCGGCGCTTTTCCGACCACGGAGTGCGCGTTCTCCTGTTCGCCCTCGATCATGAAGGCGATATCGACTCCACTCTGGAGCAGGTGCTGCAGTATCGCGTCGACGGTCTGGTGACCGCGGCGATGCTGTCGCCCGCCCAGCTTGCGATGGTCGAATCCGCCGATATTCCGGTGGTGCTGTTCAATCGCACGCTGGCTGACGTGCCCGTAAACTCGGTGCGCTGCGATCAGGAAGAAGGCGAGGCCTGGCTTGTCCAGCAGCTTGTCGACGCCGGTCATCAGCGCTTTGCGATTGTGGCGGGGCCGGATGACTCCGCCGTGAGTGTCGAGCGCACGGCCGGCGCCATACGCAAGCTCGAGGAACTGGGCATCTCTCAGTTCGACGTGGTCAAAGGGGATTACAGCTACGACAGTGGCCGCCGCGGCTTCGCAGAACTGATGGCCCGACCCGAACGGCCCGACGCGGTGATCGCCACTAACGACGCGATGGCGATCGGGGTTATGGACGAGGCGCGCACCGCGTTTGGCCTCAGGATCCCCGACGACCTCTCGGTCGTCGGGTTTGACGGTATTCGTCCCGGTCGCTTCGACGAGTACGCGTTGACCACGGTTCGGCAGCCTCTGGTTCGCATGACCGACGCGGCCGTGTCCATGCTGCTGGATCGCATCGACAAGCCCGATCTTGCCCCGGAAAAGCGTGTGTTCTCCGGCGAACGCCTGAGCGGTCGCTCGGCGCGCCTCGGCCCAGCCTGATGCCCGGGTCTGATCGGCTCCTTGAAGTGAGCCCTTACCTGGCGGGAAAGACCTGATTGGCTGCGCCCCACCTTGTTCTACTGCCGGGCATGATGTGCGATGAGCGGCTGTTCGAACCGCAGATAAACGCGCTGAATATGCCCTGCACCGTCGCCGATTTATCGGGGCATCAGACCATCGAGGCGCTGGCGGAGCATGTGCTCGAGGAAGCACCACTGCGGTTTGCGCTGGCGGGCCTGTCGATGGGAGGTATCGTGGCGTTCGAGCTTTGGCGTCAGGCACCGGACCGGATTACCCATCTCGCGTTGATGGATACGAACCCGCATCCGGATGCGCCGGAGCGACGCACCCAGCGCTGGCGCCAGGTTGAAGAGGTGCTGAAGGGCAATCTGCGTGACGTAGCCGTCGACAGTCTGAAGCCGTTCTATCTGGCCGAACAGAACCGGGAGGACGACGACTTGCTGGGCGTGATCCTGTCCATGGCCATGGATCTGGGGCCGCAGGTGTTTGAGCGCCAGTCGCGCGCGCTGTCGGCGCGGCCCGATAGCGTGCCGATACTCGAGACCATTACCTGTCCGACGCTGGTGCTGTGCGGCCGCGAAGACCGGCTTTGCCCGCTTGACTACCACGCGCTCATGGCCGAGCGTGTGCCGCGCGCAACGCTCTGCGTGGTTGAGGGCAGCGGCCATTTGCCCACGCTGGAGCAACCCGACGCCGTGACCGCCGCCATGCGTTCGTGGCTTGCGAGCGACTGAAACGAAAACAAGAAAAAACAGACAAGACCCAGAGAAGCAGCATGCATACCAGTACAGAACGAATCCTCACGACCCACGTTGGCAGCCTGCCGCGCTCAAAAGCCGTCACCGATGTGGTTTTCGCGCTCGAGCGCGGCGAAACGGTGGACGACGGTGAGGCGGTGATCGCCCACGCGGTTGACGAGGTGGTGGCACGTCAAGTCCGCACCGGCCTTGATGTCGTGAGCGATGGCGAGATGAGCAAGATCAGCTACGCCACCTACATCAAAGACCGCATCAGCGGGTTCGACGGTGACAGCCAGCGCGACCCGCCCAGCGATCTGCAGGAATATCCTGGTTTCCTCGAGCGGCAGGCGAAATCCGGCGGGACGCCGACCTATCGTCGGCCCTGCTGTGTTGGTGACATCGCCGTCAAGAACATGCAGCCGGTAAAGACGGACATTGCCAACCTGAACGCCGCGACGGCGGCCCACGAGGCACGCGAGGGTTTCATGAACGCGGCGTCGCCGGGCGTGATCGCACTGTTTCAGCCCAACAAGCACTACGACAACCACAGCGCGTACCTGGAGGCGCTGGCCGATGCTATGCGCCACGAGTACCGTGCCATCGTCGAGGCTGGGGTGGTGTTGCAGATCGATTCGCCCGACCTGGGGCTGGGTCGCCACATGTTATTCAAGGACGAATCGGATGAGGCGTATCTGGCGCTGGCCACGCAGCACGTCGAGGCATTGAACTATGCCCTGGAGGGCTTGCCGCCGGAACAGGTTCGACTGCACGTGTGCTGGGGGAACTATGAAGGGCCGCACCACCACGATGCGCCGATGTCGATGGTGTTGCCGATTGCGCTGCGGGCGAATGTGGGGGCCCTGTTGTTCGAATCGTCCAACCCGCGCCACGCGCATGAATGGACCACGTTCGCCGAAGTCACGCTGCCGGAGGATCTGATTCTGGTGCCCGGCGTGATCGATTCCACCACCAACTTCATCGAGCACCCGGAACTGGTCGCACAGCGCATCGAGCAGTTTGCCAACATTGTCGGTCGTGAACGCGTCATCGCGGGTGCCGACTGCGGTTTTTCCACGTTCGCCGGGTTCGGAGCGGTGGATCCGGAGATCGCCTACGCCAAGCTGGGCAGTCTGGTCGAAGGCGCGCGCATTGCCAGCGAGCGCCTGTGGGGTGGCGCGTGAGCACGCCGCATGAGCAGTTTCGCCAGCGGTTGATCGACCGCGAATTGACGGTTGGCACGTTCGTCAAAACGCCGTCCTCGATTGTGTGTGAAGCGCTGTGCCATTCCTCGCTCGATGTGTTGTGTCTTGATTCGGAGCACGCGCCGTTTGGGCACCTGCAGATTGACCAGTGCGTAGCGGCGATTCGCGCGGCGGGTCAACCCTCGCTGGTGCGGGTAGCCGATCAGTCCGAGACCGCGATCCGCAACGCGCTCGATTGCGGTGCCACCGGGATCGTGGTGCCGCATGTGCGTAACGCCGACGAAGCCGAGCGCGTCGCCCGTGCGGCGCACTTCGGTGCCGGCGGTCGCGGCTATGCGGGTTCAACACGCGCTGCAGGCCTTGGCACCAAGCGGATGCCCGACCACCGCGCCGACAGCGCAAAGCAGACCACGGTCATCGTGCAGATTGAAGATCCCGAAGCGTTGCCGCACGTGGCCGAGATCTCGGCGGTCGAGAATGTGGACGCGGTGTTTATCGGTCGGATCGATCTGGCGGTGGCGCTCGATGTGGCACCGTCTTCACGCGCGTTGCTGTCAATCGTCGAGGAAATCTGCGCCAACGCGCGCGGTTGCGTCGGCATGTTTACGCCGTCGCTTGACGAATTGCCACGCTGGCGCGACGCCGGCGCCAGTCTGTTCCTGCTGGGCTCAGACCACAGTTTCATGATCGGCGGTGCGAACGATCTGGCGGACCGCGTGCGCGCCGTCTTTTGATGTCGTTCAGGGGGCGGGGACGCCTCCGGCAAGAACGGTCATAAATTTGTCGGTGTCGATGTTGCCGCCGCAGTGAATAACGGCCACCTTCTTACCGCGCGCGTTTTCGCGTTCCCGCATCAGCGCGGCCAGCGGCGCAGCGCCAGCACCCTCGGCGACGTTGTGTGTGGCGTGGTAGTACAGGCGGATCGCGTCGGCAACCTCTTCATCGGAGACGGCCACGACCCGGTCTGCGCCCTTTGAATACACGTCAAACGCGTCCGCGTCCGGCATGCGAACCGCCATGCCGTCGGCAAAAGTGTGGGCGCTGTCCGTGGAGATTAATTCGCCGGCTTCAAAGGACAGCTTGGCGGTCGGTGCTTCAGTTGAGACGACGCCAACGACGCGGGTGGAAAGTCCAAGCGCGTCCCGCGCGGCGATAACCGAACAAATGCCCGAGCCGCAGCCGATCGGCACGTACACGGTATGTAAGTCGGATACGTTGGAAAACAGCTCCAGAGCGTAGCTGGCGACACCGCGCACCAGCTCAGGGTGGTACGGCGGAACCGGTGCAAGATTTTCCGCCTCAGCCACGCGCATCGCTTCTTCGCGCGCCTCGTCAAAGTCCTGCCCGTGCACGATGATCTCGCCTCCGAACGCGGCCATTGCGGCGTTCTTTTCCTTTGAGTTGCCTTCGGGAACGTAAATTTTCGCGGTGAGTCCGGCCGCGCGCGCCGCGCGTGCCTGGCTCTGCCCGTGGTTGCCGCGCGTGGCGGTGCAAATACCCCGCACATCGGGTCGCGTGCGTTGGAGCCAGTCGATGAAGGTGATCCCGCCGCGCACCTTGAAGGCGCCGGTGGGCGTGTGATTTTCGTGTTTGACCCAGACTTCTGCGCCAATGGCGTCGTTCAGTGTTGGCCAGCTGAATTGCGGCGTCGGTGGCATGTGCCGATGGACCAGTGCGGCGGCGTCTTCCAGTTCGTCTCGCGTAAACACGGCGCCCTCCTTTACAGGGTCAGTCGATAAAACCTCACCGCATTGTGCACGAACAGCGCCGCTCGATCGTCGTCGCTCAATTGTGCGGTCAGTGATCGGTACGCGGCGTAGAGCCGGTCGTAACTGGCGTGGAGCTTGTCTACCGGGAAGTTCGAACCGAACAGGCATCGATCAACACCAAAGACATCGAGACAGGTGTTGATCAACGGCCGCAGATCATCGGTCTGCCAACCGTGGTTGAACATGCCAAATCCCGACAACTTGCAAACGGTGTTGGGTCGCGCCGCCAGACGCTCGAGGCCGGCGCGCCAGTTGGCAAGGCCCGCCGGGGTCTGATCCCACGGTGACCCGGCGTGGCACAGCGCCACCGGCAATTCGGGCACCGCGTCGAGTGCATCCGCCGCCGCGTGCATCTGGTCAGGAATCAACTGCAGATCGAACGACAGTTTGCGCGCAGCGAGCGCCTTGAGACCGCGCCGCCAGTCCGGATTGGTCAACAGTGCACCGGTGCCGGTCTGCGCATCTTCCTCTGCTGAGCGACCGACGATCTGGCGGATTCCGCGCAGCCGATCCGACCGGGCGTGCGCGTCGAGCGTGCGTTCCACGTCTGCCTTTTCCAGATCGCAGTACGCCACGATGGCCGATGGCAGACCGTGCTCATCAGTCTGTGACTGAAGCCAGGTTGTTTCGTCGACTTCGCGCCCCGGCGCCGCGCCCACTTGAATGTGCACGGACGCCAGCAGTTCGATCCGACCAGCATCTTCGCGGAGATCAGCGGGCAGGTAATTTTTCTGGATGGGCGTCGGATCGCCGAAGAAACGCCGGACCCCGCGCGCCATCAGCCAGGGGTAATTGATCGCTTTGAGATCCCACAGATGGTGATGGGCATCCACGATGCGAAACGGCTGGTCGCTCATGCGGGGTCCACGAGTTGGGCCAACACGCCCACGCCGTCAAAGACGGTCCATTCCACAATGATCCGTCCGTTCCAGCGTCGCCAGTGTGTCGATCCACCGATCAGCACGGGACGTCCGGTGGCCGGCAAGCCGAGGTAGTCGCCCACGTGTTCGCCGCACGCGGTCCAGCGTACGGCGACGGTTTGGCCATCGGCGCGCTCGTCGAGCGTCATCACGTGGTCAACGCTCAAGTGATCCAGCTGAAACGCGCGGCGCAAATCGGCGTAGTGGCGTTCGAGCGGCTCGCGGCCGGACTTCAGGTCATCGCCGGCGGCGTGGAGCGCGGCAAACTCGGCGTGGGATGTGGCCACTTTGTCGCGATCGCCCGTGACCAACAGGGCGTGCAGCGTGTCGACGATCCACGCTGTGTCAGGATGGTCGACATGCTCTCCGCCGGCGTGTAGACGCGCTCGTTCTGCCGCGAGCCAGTCGCGCGTTTCGTTGGTCTGGCCGCGGCGTACCGTGGTAGCCACAACGACAGGGTCCAGCCCAAGCTGGCGCACCAGCGAAACCTGATCGCGAAACAGCCACTCGCGGACGATGATGCCGTCTTCGATCAGGCAGTCCGCGATGGTCAGAATGCGCGCCTGCCGCCCGGTTGGCGGGCCCAGTGGGCCATCGCCGCGATGGGTCATCGTGCTGATGATGCGATGCGACGAGTAGCCGGCGGTCAGCGTACCTGACCAGACCACATCATCCCCCACCAGGATGCGGTCGGGAAACGCATCGAGCATCGCGCGGGTGCCGTCGACCACGACCTCGGCGCCGCGGGTGACCCCGGCCAGTGCGTAGATGGGGCCATCTGCGCTGTAGTAATCGCGGATCCGGTCGATGCCGCGCTGCTCCCAGATTTCGTAGGTAATGCGCAGGATGTAGTCGACGACCGATTCGGCCAGCGGGCCTGGGGCGGTGTTTGTGTGCGTCATAGCGATGGGTCTCGGGGTGGTCTGGAGCGGGCGCCGGAAGTGTACTGCGTATGCAATACCGATGCAGTTGGTGCGAGCGTCAATTCAACAATAGTCCCGAAAGGACAGCCAGTTAGCGCTTGAATCGGGTTTGCATCCGCAGTACTTTAATGGATTCCTGAACATGGAATGCCGCGCCATGAGCACCGCTTTTTCTTCGCCCAATGCACTCCTCGATCGCTATGTGCGATACGGCGACCTGCGTCCGTGCACCACCGCGTTCATCGACACGCGGACACCGGGCAGCGCGCAGAAAGAGAATTTCACCATCATCGGCCCCGGCGTATCCGAAAACCCGGATCAGCACGTTCATATTCCGGAGCCGCACGGTTTCAACATCGGCGCGGCCCGCCAGCCGCCACGCTGCACCAACTCGCAGCACAGCCACGAGACGGCCGAAGTGTTCTTCATTCACTCCGGCACCTGGGCGTTCATGCTCGGCGAGAACGCCGACGAGGGCACCGTTGTGCTTCAGCCCGGAGACACGATTTCGATTCCGATCCATGTGTTCCGCGGTTTTGAAAACGTGGGTGACGAGACCGGCATTATTTACGCGGTACTCGGCGAAGATGATCCCGGTCAGGTGACGTGGGCCCCGTATGTCTTTGATCGCGCGGCGGAGTACGGCCTGATCCTGCTCGAGAACGGGGCGCTCGTGGACACAACCAAGGGCGAGACCGTGCCCGATGGGTTGAAAGCGCAGCCGCCGACTACCCGGGCTCAGTGCGATGCGCTGAACAAAATGTCGGCTGATGACCTGCTTGAGTGCGTCGTGCGGCGGGATGCGGTGAACTGGCAGCCGTCCTGCGCGGGCGGTGAGGGTGTTTTCGAGGGACCGGTCATCGGATCGGCGAGTTCGGACGAACAGTTACCCGAGGCGCCTCTTAACTGGCTGCACGGCTTTCACCTGCGTCGAATCCGTTTCGATAATGGCGGGCATACCGCATGGCATACCCGGGCCGAGGCCGAGGTGGTCATTGTGCACGCTGGCGAGATCCGGGTCAGCACCCGTGACGGTGACCTCACGCTTGCCGAGGGCGACGTGCTGACCGTGCCCGTCGGGCTCAAGCGCAAATATGAAGCCACCGGCAACGGCTCCGAGATTGTGGTGGTTCGCGGCACGGACCAACCCTCCGGTCCGCAGTTTGAAGATTGAATTTTTGAGGAAAGCACAGTGATCAAGGTAATCAAGAAAGGGTTCGACTCCACGATGGCGGCGGAAATGGACAGCAAGGTCCGCGCCACCGTCGAGGGCATCCTCGAGGACATTGGCAAGCGGGGCGATGACGCCGTGCGTGAGCTGTCGGAAAAGTTCGACCGCTGGGCACCCGCGGCCTTCCGCCTGACGCAGGACGAAATCGACGCCTGCATCGCGCGCGTTCCGCAGCGCTCCATCGACGACATCAAGTTCGCCCAGACCCAGATCCGACGCTTCGCTGAGATTCAGAAGGCGGCGCTGCAGGATGTGGAGGTGGAAACGCTGCCGGGGGTCACGCTCGGCCACAAGAACGTGCCGGTCAACAGCGTCGGCTGTTATGTGCCGGGCGGGAAGTACCCGATGGTCGCCTCGGCGCATATGAGTGTGCTGACGGCAAAAGTGGCCGGCGTGAAGCGTGTGGTCGCGTGCGCGCCGCCGTATCAGGGTAAGCCGTGCGATGCGATTATCGCGGCCATGCATATGGCCGGCGCCGACGAAATTTACTGTCTGGGTGGCGTGCAGGCCGTCGGCTCGATGGCGCTGGGCACGCAGTCGATGGACTCGGTCGACATGATCGTGGGCCCCGGCAACGCTTTCGTGGCCGAAGCCAAACGGCAGCTGTACGGCCGCGTGGGTATCGACCTGTTTGCCGGTCCGACCGAAACGCTGGTGATCGCCGATGACACCTGCGACGGCGAGATGGCCGCCACCGATCTGCTCGGTCAGGCGGAACACGGCGTGAACTCTCCGGTGGTATTGCTGACCACGTCCGAAAAGCTGGTTGAGGACACGCAGCGCGAAATCGAACGTCAACTTAAGGTGCTCTCGACGGGCGAAGTGGCCGGGCAGGCATGGCGCGACTACGGCCAGATCATCCTGTGCGACACCGACGAAGAGATGGTGGCCGAGGCGGATCGTCTGGCCAGCGAGCACGTGCAGGTCATGACGCGCGACCCGGATTACTTCTTGAACAACATGACCAACTACGGTGCGTTGTTCCTCGGCCCCGAGACCAATGTGGCCTATGGCGACAAGGTCATTGGCACCAATCACACGCTGCCGACCAAACTGGCCGCGCGCTACACCGGCGGCCTGTGGGTGGGCAAGTTCATCAAGACGTGCACCTATCAGCGCGTGTCGCCCGAGGCGACGGCCGAGATCGGTGAGTACTGCTCACGGCTGTGCGAACTGGAAGGCTTTGCCGGTCACAAGGCGCAGGCCGACCTGCGTGTGACGCGCTACAAAAAGACGCAGGATGAGCCGAAGGCGGCCAATGGCTAGACGAGGCCTGCGGCGTTGAGTCTGTCACGGCGCCGTTTTTTAAAGCTGTCGACCGCACTCGGCGCGGTCAGCACGCTGCCCTTTGACTACGCGGGCGCGACAACTGCGGTGTCGCGCCCGTCGTCGTCTGCGGGGTGGCGCGCCCGTGATCATCGTCGGCCACCCAACATTGCGGTCGTGGTTCTGGACGATGTCGGGTTTGCGGATCTTTCGTGTTACGGCTCAGAGGGTCTGACGCCGCGCATCGACGCGCTCGCCGATAACGGCGTCCGCTTCAACAACTTTCATGTCACCGCGCTGTGTGCGCCGACGCGTGCGTGTCTTCTGACCGGGAGCAACGCGCACGCCGTGGGGGTGGGAAACATTGCCGAGTGGGGGCGAGACCATCCGGGTTACCGCGGCTTTATTCGGCCGGACGCGCCTACGCTGGCGGAGATGTTGCGTCCTCAGGGCTACCACACCATGGCGCTCGGCAAGTGGCATTTGTCGTCGCTCGACGATCAGAACGCATCGGGTCCATACGACCATTGGCCCATCGGCCGCGGGTTTGATCGCTGGTACGGGGCGCACGGCAACGCCATCGATCATTTCCACCCCGAGGTGTTCGAGAACACCCGGCAGGTGCGCCTCGACAAACGCAACGGCTATCACTTCACGAATGATCTTGTGGATCACGCGTCTTTCTATGTGCGCGACCACCTGGTCGCGACGGACGATCGACCGTTCTTTCTTTATCTCGCGTTCGGCGCGTGCCATTTCCCGCTGCACCCGCCCGCGGAGTACCTTGACGCCTTCCGCGGCAAGTACGACGCCGGGTGGGACGTGCTGCGCGCCGAGCGATTTGAACGCCAGCGCGCGCTCGGGATCTTGCCTGAGGGTACATCGCTGTCGCCGCGCGGACCCAGCGTGCCCGAATGGACATCGCTCAGTCGCGACGAACAGCGTTTGTCGGCGCGCACGCAGGAAGCCTACGCCGCGTTTTTGAACCACACCGACGACCAGATCGGTCGTCTGGTCGACATGCTGCGCGCTGAAGGCCAGCTGGACAACACCATACTCATGGTGCTCTCGGACAACGGCGCCGCCGCCGGCGGGCCGCCGCAGGGCATGCTGGACGTGCGCCGGGTGTCGTACCTCGGACCCGAACCCCTCGACTATCTCGTCGACAGTATTGATCTGATCGGCACCGAGCATTCACAGTGCATTTACGCTCCGGGCTGGAGTCACGCCAGCAACGCACCGTTGAAGTGGTTCAAGGGCGATACCTACGGCGGCGGCACCCGGTCGCCGTTGATCGTGCACTGGCCAAATGGGAAGCTCGAAGAAGGCGGTCTGCGCGGGCAGTACCACCACATCATCGATCTGGTGCCCAGCGTGCTTGAGATGGCTGGCGTTGAGGCGCCGACTACGCATCGGCACCGTCCCGCGATGCCGATTCAGGGCGTGAGTTTCGCGTATGCGCTTGACCACGCCGACGCGCCGACCGCCAAAACCATGCAGGCGTACGAAACACTCGGCGACCGCGCGATGTGGTCCGACGGCTGGAAGGCCGTGGTGCGTCATCAGGGCGAGGCGAGTTTCGAGGACGACGTGTGGGAGCTGTATCACACAGCCGAGGACTTCGCCGAAACGCGAAACCTGGCCGAATCGCACCCCGACAAACTGATGGCATTGGTCAACCTCTGGGATGAGGAAGCACGCCGCTACAACATACTGCCAATGGCCAACAACACCACCGAGTTGTATCGGGAAGCGGTCCCGCCGCCGCGCCGGCGGCACGTTCTTTATCCGGGCATGACGCGGCTCGACCGGTTGAGCGCCCCGGACATCTACGCGTTCGACAGCGTCATGACCGCGCACGTGTCCATCAACAGCGAGAGGACCAACGGGGTGCTGGTGGCCAGCGGTGACGGCAGCGGCGGGTACGAGTGGTATCTCGAAAACGGCGTGCCGGTGTTCCACTACGTCTACACGCGCGAGGCGCGCTACGAGATCCGCGGCCGGCGTCCCGTACGTGCCGGCGCGCAGAGACTGGGTCTTGCCATCCGCAAGACCGGCGAGGCCAGCGCCATCGTCACATTGACTGCAGACGACACCGTGCTGGGCGAGGGCCCAATTGAGCGTATGTGGCCGATCTATGCACCGAATTCCGGCGTGCGGTGCGGCGCGAATTCGGACGCCCCGATCAGCGCAGCGTATCAAGGAGACTTTGCGTTCACCGAGACGCTTGAGCGCGTGATCGTTGAGGTGGCGATCCCGCCGCGCGCCGACGATTTGTGAGGGCGCGCACGCTCGCAGGCGTGTACCCTTGTTAGCGTGCCCGTCGCGTCAATTTTCCGGGAAAACCATGCACCTCAATCATCGTTTGTGGCTCACCGCCGCTGCCCTGCTGTTTGTGTCCGGCTGCGCGTCCATGTCCGCCGAGGAGTGCGAGTTCAGCGACTGGTACACCATCGGATTTGAAGATGGTGCGAAGGGGCTGACGTCGGACGCGATCGGCGAGCGACGTCGTGCGTGTGCCCGTCACGGTTTTGAGGTGGATTTCGCGGCGTATCAGGACGGCCGTGCCAACGGTCTGGTGGAGTATTGTCAGCCGCAGCGTGGCTATAACGTGGGCAACGCGGGCTATCGCTACAACGGCGTTTGTCCGAAGGACCTGGAAGCCGAGTTTCTGGACGCCTACGACATCGGCTGGCAGCACCATCGCCTGCGGGACGATGTGAATCAGGTCGACAGCGAAATCAACCGACTGTCCCGCGAGCGCGACACGCTGCGCGAGGATATCGCCACCGGTTCGGCCACATTGGTGGCCGATGACACGCCAAAAGAAGAACGTATTCGGCTGGTCGCCGAGCTTGCCGGCATGAACGAGCGTCTGGGTGAAATCGACGCCCGCATGGACGAGCTGGCTGCGCTGCGTGTGTTGCGCGAACAGGCGCTGTACGATTTCGAGATTGATCTGGCGAACTCGTACTGACGCACGTTTACTATGACCGTACACGCGGACCTTACTGAAGCGGTTGGCAACACGCCGCTTATCCATCTGCGCGGTCCATCAGCCGCGACCGGTTGCACGATTCTCGGTAAAGCCGAATTTATGAATCCCGGTCAGTCTGTGAAGGATCGCGCCGCCTTGTTCATGATCCGCGATGCGGTGGCTCGCGGCGCGCTACGGCCTGGCGGCACCATCGTGGAGGGCACGGCGGGCAACACGGGCATCGGTCTGGCGCTGATCGGTGCGTCGCTCGGTTTTCGCAGCGTCATCGTGATTCCCGAGACACAGAGCATCGAGAAAAAGAACACGCTGCGGCTCGCGGGTGCCAAGCTCGTGGAGGTGCCGGCGGTTCCCTATCGCGATCCAAATAACTACGTGCACTATTCGGAGCGATTGGCCGAGGCACTGAATCAGAGCGAACCCAATGGTGCGGTGTGGGCCAATCAGTTTGACAACGTCGCCAACCGGCAAGCGCACATCGACACCACTGGGCCGGAAATCTGGGCGCAAACCGACGGCAAGGTCGATGGTTTTGTCTGCGCAGTGGGCACCGGCGGCACGCTTGCCGGCGTTGGACAGGTTTTGCAGCCCAAGGGCGTCAAGGTGGCGCTCTCCGACCCGCACGGGTCCGCTCTTCACCATTTCTATGCGCACGGTGAACTCAAGGCCACCGGCAATTCCATTACCGAGGGCATCGGCCAGGGGCGCGAGACCGCTAACCTGGTCGGCTTTCGACCGGACTACAGCTATTCCATACCCGACACGGAGGCCTTTCCGGTGGCGTTCGGCCTTTTGGAAACCGAAGGTCTGTGCCTCGGCGGTTCGTCCGGGATCAACGTGGCGGGTGCCATGCGCCTGGCGCGTGACCTTGGGCCTGGCAAGACCATCGTGACCATCCTGTGCGACTACGGAACGCGCTATCAGTCACGCATGTTCAATCCCGACGTGTTGCGTGAGCAGGGCATCCCGGTGCCCGACTGGCTCAGTGATCGCGCGACGGCACTCCCGGCTGTCTTTCACTGAGTCCGCGTCGCTGGATCCCACGCAAGGTGGGGCCCCGCAGGCACGATGCCGCTGGGATTCAGAGCGCGTATCGAAAAATACCCGGCCTTGATGTGCTTGATCGACACCGTGTTCGCGATGCCCGGTAGCGCAAGCAACCGCTCGACAAACGCCTGCAAGCCAACGTAGTCCGCGATGTGGCGGCGATTGGTTTTGAACAGCGTGTGGTAAGCGGCGTCGAAGCGCACCAGAGTCACAAACAGCCGCACATCCGATTCGGTGATGCGCGACCCGTGTACGAAGTCACGGCTGTCGGCAAACCGTGCTTCCAGTTTATCGAGCGCGTCGAAGACCCTGCGGTTGGCTTCCTCGTAAGCCGTCTGCGACGAAGCAAAGCCCGCCTGATACACCCCGTTGTTCAGTGCGGGATAAAGCCACGCGGCGAATGCATCTATGTCGTCGGCCAGTGCGTCCGGGTAAAGCGACGGCGTGATCGGCGCTACACTGCGAAAGGCGGTGTCGAGCATGCGAAGGATATCTGCGCTTTCGTTATTGACGATCGTCTCGCGTTTGGTGTCCCACAGCACGGGGACCGTCGCGCGGCCGGTGTAGTGGGGGTCGGCCCGCGTGTAGAGCTCGTGCAGAAATTGCGCGTCGTAAAGCGGGTCGCGATCGCTGCCGGGATACGCGCCGAAACCCCAGCCCTGCTCGGTCAGGAACGGCTCCACCACGGTGACGGGAAGCAGGGCTTCCAGCGACTTCAAGACACGCGCCATCAGCACCCGCGACGCCCACGGGCAAATCAGTGCGACGTACAGCCGGTAGCGGTCGGGTTCAGCGTGAAAGCCACCGTCGCCGGTCGGGCCGGGTTGTCCGTCCGGTGTGATCCATGAGCGGAAGGATGAGGTCTGGCGGACAAAGCGGCCGTCGCGGTCGCTGGCTTGTACGGGGTGCCAGTCGCGGGTCCAGTTTCCATTGATGAGCATGGGCGTTCCTTGGTGTGGACGCGCGGGCGGACACGCTGAAAAGGGCGTGTCCGTCCGCGTGTGGGCTCAGGCGGTGACCGGCTGCGGTACCGTCGACGAGCGTTTCAGCGCGTACGCACCGTCGCCTAGGAGAGCGCCGGCACCCAGCACGGCCGCCCAGAACAGCGGGAATTCGAAACCGCCGCCCTCGCTGCTGAACAACCAGCCGTTGCCCGCGTGCACGTAGGTGGCGCCCAGCAGCACCGGGATCAGAGCAAGCGACACCCAGCGCGTTCCGACGCCCGCGATCAGTGCCGCGCCCCCGCCGATTTCGGCGGCAATTGTCAGGTACGCAAGGAAGCCGGGAAAGCCGACGCTCTCAAAAAAACCCACGGTGCCCGGCACGGTGAACACGAGGACCTTGAGCAGGCCGTGGGCGATGAACAGCACGCCGGAGGTGACGCGAAGCAGAAGGGCGGCGTAGGCCGCGGAAGTGTCTTGGTTCATGGATACATCCCGTGAGTGAGTAGGTGACACACTATGCGCGGGCCCATTGAGTCGATAAAGATGCCTATTGACGAATGACTGTCTCCAAATCATTCTCAATCAATGGACACACTGGATGGACTGAAGACGTTCGTGGCGGTCGTCGATGCCGGGTCCTTCACGGCGGCGGCGGATCGGCTGGGCAAATCGAAAAAGCTGGTCAGCAAATACATCGGGCAGCTCGAGTCGAAGCTGCAGGTGCGGCTACTGCAGCGAACGACGCGTACGCTCAGCCTGACGAGCGCGGGTCAGCAGTACTACCCGCGGTGTGTCGAACTGCTGCGTGCGTTTGACGAGATGACCGCCGAACTGCGCGACGATGATCTGGGGTTGACCGGGACGCTGCGGGTGTCGGCGCCGATTCTGTATGGCGAGAGCGTTGTCCTGCCTGCCGCTTCACGCTTTCAGAGTGCGCACCCTGAGTTGAGTGTCGATCTACGATTCAATGATCGATACGTCGATATCGCTGCTGAGGGTTTCGATGTGGCGATACGTATTGGCAAGTTGGAAGACTCAAGCCTTGTGGCGAGGCGGCTCGGTTCGGTCGAACTCATTGCAGTGGCCAGCAAAGAATATCTGGACACCCACGGTATTCCAGAAACGCCACACGACCTCAAAGAACATACTTGTGTCCGTGATGCCAACATGCGTGGTGGCCTAGCTTGGCCCTTCAAGGTTGACGGAAAAACTGTCAGAGTTCCGGTGAATGGTCCTTTCTCCGTAAATAGTGCGAGTGCGACTCGCAACCTAGCGAGTCGTGCAGTGGGTATCTCTTTATGCCCTGATCATGTTGTTAATGATGATATTGCTGCAGGCCGTCTTACTAGAGTCCTTCACAACTTTGAATCGGCACGGTTTGGCATTTACGCCGTGTTCCTTGATGCGAAACGTCAGCCCAAGCGTGTGCGCGAATTCTTGAATTTTCTTTCGGATCATCAGCGGCAAGCCCACGACGAATGGTCGGTTCTGGTATCGCGGTGATGTGACTGAACTACTGTAAGGTGAAGAATTACCTCACAATTTTCGCCTTATTGAAAACGAGCCGCCGCAATCAAAAAGGGCCGCATATAGCGGCCCCGGATTTGGTGCGATCTTTCAGCTTGTTAGCGTCCAGCACGCATTTCCCAATGCTGTAGCATCCATCAGACGATAAAACGCACTGTGCAAACAGTCAACCAGCAGGGAGGGCGACTATGCCGCAGATGGACTTTCGACTGGCTTTGGATCTCGGGACGACATCGATCGGTTGGTGCGTAATGCGCTTGGATCGAGACAAACGTCCAGTCGCCGTCGTTAAGACCGGCGTTCGAATTTTCTCAGATGGACGTCATCCAAAAACGAACGCCTCCCTTGCAGTTGCACGACGTGAGGCACGTCAAGCGCGCCGCCGCCGCGATCGCGTACTCAAAAGAAAGAAGCGAGTTACGGACATACTTATCGATGGAGGGTTCTTTCCGTCTGATCAAATCAAGCGGCGTGAACTGACCTCGCTTTGTCCATATAAGCTCCGGAAAGAGGGGCTGGATCGTAAGCTCACACCTCGTGAGTTTGCGCGCGCCATTTTCCATCTGAACCAGAGACGCGGCTTCAAGAGTAACCGCAAGACGGATGGCCGCGACACTGAAGCGACCGTCATGAAATCGGCAATCTCGGATCTTGAACGGGAATTAACGGAGTCTGGCGCTCGCACTCTCGGTGAATGGCTTGCGCGTCGCCATCAAAACGGTCAGAGCGTTCGCGCAAGACTACGCAATCCGAAAGGTGGCGAAAAACGCTATGATTTTTACGCCAATAGAAAAATGGTTCTGGAAGAGTTTGACAGGCTGTGGTCCTGCCAGGAATCTTACAATCCACAGCTTTACACGGAACGCAAAAGGGCGGCGCTGCGCGACGCTATTTCATTTCAAAGGCCATTGCGCCAAGTGTCTCCAGGCAAATGCACGCTAATTCCGACGGAGCCGCGCGCGCCGACGGCCCTTCCAAGCGTGCAGCGTTTCCGACTATTCCAGGAAGTTAATAATCTTCGCATTATCGAACCCACCACGGGTGAGTCGATACCAATTGAGTTGGCAGAGCGAGACGCCATTGTTGCGTACCTTGAGAAAGGGAAGAACGCCGGTTTCAAATCG
The DNA here is from genome assembly GCA_039026595.1 of Pseudomonadota bacterium. Lineage (GTDB taxonomy): Bacteria > Pseudomonadota > Gammaproteobacteria > Steroidobacterales > JBCCMA01 > JBCCMA01. Next base: position 2,934 of record JBCCMA010000041.1, on the reverse strand, counting down.
GTTATCAGGAAGATTTGCGATACCTCACCATCGCAGACTTTCAATCTCCAAAGCGAAAAGAGGCCGAGTCTCAAAGGAAACACGGTTAGCAAAATCTTGGGGGATAAAAAGGCCTTCGGGGACCAATGGCATGCGCTTCACTTGGCGGAGCAGGACAGCATCGTCGAGCTATTGCTTGATGAAGAGAACGAGTCGCTGCTGACAGAGCAGCTCCAGCAACAGTGGGGCGTCGACAAAGACAAAGCGAAGTACATTGCATCGGTCTCTTTGCCCGAAGGCTATGGTCGGCTTAGCGCTGAGGCGATTTCGCGAGTGCTCCCGCATTTGGAAAGCGAGGTCGTGACCTATGATCGTGCAGTTGCCAGCGCGGGTTTTGAAAGTCACTCGCAACTTACAGAAGGTGAGCTTCACGGCGTAGTAGAGAGCTCATTGCCCTATTACGGCAAGGCGCTCCAGAGGCACGTAGCGTTTGGTTCTGGAGATCCGGGCGATCCGGATGAAGTTCGCTACGGCCGAATTGCCAATCCTACGGTGCACATTGCACTCAATCAGGTACGACTTGTTGTTAACGAGATCATCAAGCGATACGGATCGCCGACTGAGGTTATTATTGAAGTAACGCGCGATTTGAAACTGTCAGAGAAACGGAAGAAAGAAATTGAAAAACGGCAGTCCGACAATCAAAGGCGCAACGATGCGCTTCTAGCTGAGGCTTGCGAATGCCTGGGTCTCGATCCCGATGTCATCGACCGATCAAAGCGGCGAGATCTTGTTCAAAAGATGATCTTGTGGCACGAGCTTGATGAGAAAAACATTGCGAATCGATGCTGCACGTTCTCCGGCCGATCCATCGGCATCGCGACCCTTCTGTCCGAGGCCGTGGAAATCGAGCATATCCTTCCGTATTCACGCACGCTCGATGACAGCCTGAATAACAAGACCGTCGCTTTCAGGGATGCAAATCGGATCAAGGGGAATCGTTCGCCGTTTGAAGCCTTCGGTGAGGATTTTGAACACGGGTACGTTTACAGAGAGATTTTGCAGCGCGCTGCGAATTTGCCTGCTGCTAAAGCCTTCAGGTTCGCACCTGATGGCTATGAACGTTGGCTGCGCGACCACAGTGATTTTTTGGCGCGGGCGTTGAACGATACGGCCTATATCTCGCGTTTATCACGAGCCTACCTCTCTGTCGTCTGTCATTACACGAATGTACGTGTTATTCCGGGTGCGCTGACCGGGCTGATGCGCGCGAAACTTGGTCTTAACCAAGTTCTGAGATCCGGAGAGAGAAAGAACCGTAACGATCATCGCCACCACGCTGTTGATGCTTGCGTTATTGCAATTACGGACAGGGGGATGTTGCAACGTCTCGCCACAGCGGCTGGGCGCGGCGCGGAGCGTGGCCGTCTGGTCAGTGAGCTTCGACCGCCCTGGCCAAACTTTTATGAAAGCGTAGCCCGATCAGTAAACAGCATTCGGGTTAGTCACAAACCGGACCATGGCTACCAAAGGAAGTTTATGGAGGATCGAGCCTATTACCCAATCTCACCAGGTAAGGGCCGAATTCGAGTTGAGGTGGAGGGCGAAGACCGTACGAAAAAAGTCATAAAAACTGTGAGGTTGATTGAGATAGCCGATGGGTCAGGCTCGACGCGGCATGGTCTCAAGGAAAATGGCGATCCCCGCCCCTACAAGGGGTACGTTGGCGGTGCCAATTACTGTATCGAAATTGTGCTTACCGAAAACGGCAAATGGAGAGGTGAGGTTGTGTCTTCTTACGAGGCGAACCAAGTTGTTCGCAGATTTGGATTGGCTGCCGGGTGGAAGCGATTGCGCGATGCGTCAATGGGACTCTCGGGTAAGCCTCTCGTGATGCGATTGATGCAGGACGACACTGTTGAGGTGAAAACTGACGGTGGCGAGCGGGTTATTTGGCGATTGCAGAAAGTGTCTCAAAAAGGAGAGATGAACTTCGCACCGATACACGAAGCAAACACAAGTGCGAGAGCGAGTGATAAGAGTGACCCCTTCAAGCTGATTAGTAAAAGGGCAGAGCCCTTGCGTAAAGCAGACGCAAGGCAGGTTTTCGTTTCACCCACAGGGCAGGTGCGACGCTTAAGGGGAGCGTCCCATGGAAACAAGAATTCTTGAGGTATCGACCGAAGGCTGTCATCTATCTAAAGCGCGCGGCTTTTTGGTCGTCAGTAATAGGGGAGATTCTGGGGAGCCCCTAGGTCAGTTGCCTCTGGATGACGTGGCGGCAGTGATCGCAAACGCACATGGATTGTCATACAGCAACAATATACTGGTTGCGCTTGCAGAAAGAGGTGTGCCGTTTGTGTTGTGCGCCGCGAACCATAATGTCGTCGGCATGGTTTTTCCGGTAGGCGCGCATCATCTACAGGCCAAGCGATATGACGCACAAGCTGCCTGCAAGACTACGACGCGAAAAAGACTCTGGCAGCAAATCGTTCGCGCCAAGCTGAAAAATCAGGCTCGCGTGGTCGATTTCTTCGGTGGAAGAAGTGCAGCTATCAATCGTCTTGCGCGACAAACGCGTTCCGGTGACCCGTCCAATACAGAAGCCCAAGGCGCAAGAATATATTGGCAGGCTCTATTCGGGCGCGAGTTCAGGCGTGACCGTAGCGAAGGAGGAATCAACGCTCATCTGAATTACGGCTACACCGTATTCCGAGCGGCCGTCGCCCGTTCTGTCGTCGCCGCTGGATTGCATCCAACACTCGGTCTCCACCACGCAAATTCCAGCAACCCGATGCGGTTGGTTGATGATCTTATTGAGCCGTACCGTCCACTTGTGGATTACACCGTGCTGAAGGTTGGATCAGTTATGCAGAATGACGTGACAAGAGAGTCAAAGTCAGAGCTGGTTGGGTTGTTGTACCGAGATTGGGAAACCCCGCAGGGAAAAACGCC